>NZ_CP115768.1:2197500-2470000 GCF_027912835.1 Paracoccus sediminicola | reverse complement strand
CTCTGCGATAAGCCATGGGGAGCTGAGAATAAGCTTTGATCCATGGATCTCCGAATGGGGCAACCCACCTGAATGTTGGTTATTGTCTACCGCGAGGTAGTCAATAATCGGCATAACCAGGTACTTATCACCTGAATACATAGGGTTTTAAGAGCGAACCCGGGGAACTGAAACATCTAAGTACCCGGAGGAAAGGATATCAATAGATACTCCCCCAGTAGCGGCGAGCGAACGGGGACCAGCCGAGCCATGAGAATGACCAGAATGATCTGGAAAGATCAGCCAGAGCGGGTGACAGCCCCGTATGGGAAGTTCGATTGGACGTATCAAGTAGGGCGGGACACGTGAAATCCTGTCTGAAGATCGGGGGACCACCCCCGAAGGCTAAGTACTCCTTGCTGACCGATAGCGAACCAGTACCGTGAGGGAAAGGTGAAAAGCACCCCGACGAGGGGAGTGAAACAGTTTCTGAAACCGGACGCCTACAAGCAGTCGGAGGGGCCTTGCGCCCTGACGGCGTACCTTTTGTATAATGGGTCAACGACTTGGTCTGTCTGGCAAGCTTAAGCCGGTAGGTGTAGGCGCAGCGAAAGCGAGTGTTAAATGCGCGACATAGTCAGACGGATCAGACCCGAAACCAGATGATCTAGCCATGTGCAGGATGAAGGTTGGGTAACACCAACTGGAGGTCCGAACCCACACCTGTTGAAAAAGGTCGGGATGACGTGTGGCTAGGGGTGAAAGGCCAATCAAATCTGGAGATAGCTGGTTCTCCGCGAAAGCTATTTAGGTAGCGCCTCGGACGTATCCTCTCGGGGGTAGAGCACTGCATGGATGATGGGGGCCCACAGCCTTACTGAGTCTAAGCAAACTCCGAATACCGAGAAGGACTATCCGGGAGACACACGGCGGGTGCTAACGTCCGTCGTGGAGAGGGAAACAACCCTGACCAACAGCTAAGGCCCCCAATTCGTGGCTAAGTGGGAAAGCATGTGAGACTTCCAAAACAACCAGGAGGTTGGCTTAGAAGCAGCCATCCTTTAAAGATAGCGTAACAGCTCACTGGTCTAATCAAGAGGTCTTGCGGCGAAGATGTAACGGGGCTCAAGCCACGAGCCGAAGCTTTGGGTGTGCACTTTGTGCACGCGGTAGCGGAGCGTTCTGTGATATAGAACGCTGCCTCTTCTGATCCTTACCCGGGTCAGCGGAGGCATTGTTCTGACTGTGAAGCCGGGCCGTAAGGCATCCGGTGGAGTGATCAGAAGTGAGAATGTTGACATGAGTAGCGACAAACAGGGTGAGAGACCCTGTCGCCGAAAGTCCAAGGGTTCCTGCTTAAAGCTAATCTGAGCAGGGTAAGCCGGCCCCTAAGGCGAGGCCGAAAGGCGTAGTCGATGGGAACCAGGTTAATATTCCTGGGCCAGGAGATGGTGACGGATTGCGACGGTTGTTCTTCCTTACTGGATTGGAAGGGCCGCTTAGCAGTTCCTGGAAATAGCCCTCCATGAGACCGTACCCGAAACCGACACAGGTGGACTGGTAGAGAATACCAAGGCGCTTGAGAGAACCACATTTAAGGAACTCGGCAAAATACCTCCGTAAGTTCGCGAGAAGGAGGCCCGGTTTGCAGGCAACTGTGGGCCGGGGGCACAAACCAGGGGGTGGCGACTGTTTACTAAAAACACAGGGCTCTGCGAAGCCGCAAGGCGACGTATAGGGTCTGACGCCTGCCCGGTGCCGGAAGGTTAAGAGGAGAAGTGCAAGCTTTGAATCGAAGCCCCGGTAAACGGCGGCCGTAACTATAACGGTCCTAAGGTAGCGAAATTCCTTGTCGGGTAAGTTCCGACCTGCACGAATGGCGTAACGACTTCCCCGCTGTCTCAAATGTGGACTCAGCGAAATTGAATTGTCTGTGAAGATGCAGACTTCCCGCGGTTAGACGGAAAGACCCCATGCACCTTTACTATAGCTTCGCACTGGCATCAGGACTGCGATGTGCAGGATAGGCGGTAGGCTTTGAACCAGGGACGCCAGTCTCTGGGGAGCCATCCTTGAGATACCGCCCTTCGCACTCTTGATGTCTAACCGCGGCCCGTTATCCGGGTCCGGGACCCTGCGTGGTGGGTAGTTTGACTGGGGCGGTCGCCTCCCAAAGAGTAACGGAGGCGCGCGAAGGTTGGCTCAGAGCGGTCGGAAATCGCTCGTTGAGTGCAATGGCAGAAGCCAGCCTGACTGCAAGACTGACAAGTCGAGCAGAGTCGAAAGACGGCCATAGTGATCCGGTGGTCCCGAGTGGAAGGGCCATCGCTCAACGGATAAAAGGTACGCTGGGGATAACAGGCTGATGATGCCCAAGAGTCCATATCGACGGCATCGTTTGGCACCTCGATGTCGGCTCATCTCATCCTGGGGCTGGAGCAGGTCCCAAGGGTATGGCTGTTCGCCATTTAAAGAGGTACGTGAGCTGGGTTTAGAACGTCGTGAGACAGTTCGGTCCCTATCTGCCGTGGGTGTAGGATACTTGAGAGGAGTTGCCCCTAGTACGAGAGGACCGGGGTGAACGTTCCACTGGTGGACCAGTTGTCGTGCCAACGGCAGTGCTGGGTAGCTATGAACGGACAGGATAAACGCTGAAGGCATCTAAGCGTGAAGCCCCCCTCAAAACCAGGTATCCCTTGAGAGCCGTGGAAGACCACCACGTCGATAGGCCGGAGATGTAAGCACAGCAATGTGTTCAGTTGACCGGTACTAATGGCTCGATAGGCTTGATTTGATCCGGAAGTGGCCAGATCGCAAGATCTCCACTTCAAAAGCATCCTTGGACAACTTCCCGTCAAAAAGACGGAACGCTGAGCGTTTCTTCTCCGATCTGGTGGACATAGCACGAGCAAAACACCCGATCCCATCCCGAACTCGGCCGTTAAGTGCCGTCGCGCCAATGGTACTGCGTCTCAAGACGTGGGAGAGTAGGTCACCGCCAGATCTGAAAAGAAACGCAAATCTCTCTAAACGATGAACAACACGCACCAATCAAAACCAGATCGGTGCAGCGCACCAGGCGCAAGCGTCGCGGGGTAGAGCAGCCCGGTAGCTCGTCAGGCTCATAACCTGAAGGTCGTAGGTTCAAATCCTACCCCCGCAACCAAAAAAACCCAAACAGTACACAATGTTACGCCAAGACCGGCCGTGGGGTATTCCCATACCGAGCCCGCGACTCAACACTGACTCAACAAAATCAGGCTCGCTGGGGAAGCGGAACCATCATCTATACTCAGTCCGCCCGATGGCGCAGGTAGGGCTCGCCAAGCACGGAACGGCTGACAACCGATAACTCGAAGCGATAGCGAACCCCTTGGTCGCTCCAGTCGTCAGGCAAGTCGCTGCTCGCGACGACATACCCGGCCGGATCGATCCAATCGATCCCGTCGCGTGCCAACAGCGGCAAAACGCTCATGGAACGGTGCAGATAGTCGGATGCGGAAGTAGAATTTTCTAGGCAGGATGAACGAGGAGATTCCGATGAAAAAGACACGATTTACCGAAGCCCAGATCATGGGGGCGCTGCGCCAGATGGAGGGCGGTGTTCCTGCTGCCGAGCTGTGCCGCGAGCACGGGATGAGCAGCGCCACGCTTTACAAATGGCGGGCGAAGTATGGCGGCATGGATGCAAGCCTCATCAGTGAGATGAAAGCGATGGCCGAGGAGAACCGCCGCCTGAAGCGCATGTACGCCGATGTCAGCATGCAGAATGAGCTGCTGAAGGAAACGCTCGGAAAAAATGATCCGGCCAGCTCAACGCCGAGAGCTGGCCGTGAAAGCGGTGGCGATGAAGGGCGTCAGTATCGCGCTGGCATGCCGGGCATTCGACGTCAGCGAGACGTGCTACAGATACAGCCTGAAGCTCGATGATGAGAACGAACATATTGCCGACCTACTGCTCGGGCTGACGACGGCAAAGAAGACCTGGGGCTTTGGTCTGTGCTTCCTGTTCATGCGCAACGTCCAGGGGCACGGATGGAACCACAAGCGGGTCTACCGGATCTACCGCGAGCTGGAGCTGAATCTGCGTGTCAAGCCGCGCAAGCGGCTGAAGCGGGACAAGCCTGACGCACTGGCGGTTCCAAAGGCTGCGAATGAGGTCTGGTCCATGGACTTCATGGCCGATCGCCTTGGGGACGGTCGCCAGTTCCGGTTGCTGAACGTCCTGGACGACTTCAACCGCGAGGGCCTTGGTATCGAGGTCGACTTCTCGCTGCCTGCCGAGCGGGTCGTCCGGGCGCTGAACCAGATCATCGAATGGCGAGGCGCGCCAAAGACGATCAGGGTAGACAATGGCCCGGAATACATTAGCGGCACCCTCATGGAGTGGGCTGAGCACCGGGGCATCACCTTGGCCCACATCCAGCCCGGGAAACCGCAGCAGAACGCCTACGTCGAGCGCTACAACCGAACGGTCGGCACGAATGGCTGGACCTCCACATCTTCGAAACCATCGACCAGGTGCAGCAGATTGCCATCGAGTGGCTCTGGTCCTACAACAACGAGCGCCCCAACATGGGCATTGGCGGGATGACCCCCCGCACAGAAACTGAGAATGGCCGCGTGAACTCTACGACCAAGTCCCCGTAAAAGCGGGGGGATTACCCCTCTTTCCAATAGATGCCCCTCATCAGCTGGTCGGTCTCGATGTGCGACGCGATCTCTTCTCGCAGCTGGCCGGTAAGTCGGGATGTGAGCGAGGCTTTGAACAGTAAGGGTAAATGATCGGCAAGATCCGGTTCGGAACAACCAGTCTTTCGCACGGGGTGACAAGCCCGGAAATATGTCATGGTACCGAACCGCGTATCTCCCATACCGGCCAGCGGCATCCTGAAAGCCGCATCAAAAGGCCTGACAGATGACCGCACCCGGTCGCAGCCCAAAAAATTCAAATTCCGCTTGCAAACACGGGGGCATCCACAGATGCGAAAGAATTCGTACGTTATGGCCGCTCCGGCCGTGTCGTCCGCCAAGCGCCTCTTCCCGGCTTCGTAGAACTCCTTACCGGTCGTAATACAGGCTCTGCACAATGCCCTCGCGACGATACAGCTCGGCAATGCTATCCTCGACCGTCAGGCCGTCCAGAATAATCTTGATCTTCTCCGCGGTCGAATACTGCTTGCGGATGGCCCTGTGGATGCCCCTAACGTTCTCTCCGCGACTCTGCTTGGTTCCGGGGTTCTGCTTAGTCTCCATTCCTTGGTGATCACCATGTGCCAGAAAATCCCTCTTTCCAAAGCACCCGAAACTGTCGCATTGCCGCTTATGTCAGATATTAGAGCTCTGCCGGTGCGGATAACGCCGGGCCGGCATTTGCGTCACTTCGTGGCCTTGGAGAACTTGAGGTAGACGGCCGCGACCCCGATGCCAGCAAGCGCGAGACCGACCACCGTCATCGTCACATGGCCGGTGAAGGGTACAAGGCTAGCTGGAATGGTGATCGCGGCCCCGCCCGCAACCACTAGGCCGCGTGCCAGAAATCCGACAGCGCCGTCTCCGAGAGAACCGAAACCCGCCAGATAGCCTTGGATGCCGCTTGCGATCAGCCACACACCCGCGACTGCAAGAGCCACCAGAACTACGACTTCCTGTAGTTCGCCGCGCCAGATCAGTGCCGGTTCGAGCACGAAGAGGAAGGGCAGAACATAGATAATCACGCCGACCCGCATCGCGGTGACACCGGCCAGCATGGGGGATACGCCGGCGAGCGGTGCCGCCGCAAATGCGCCTAGGGCGACGGGCGGCGTTATATAGGATACCATGCCCCAGTACATGATGAAGAGATGAACCGCGATCGGATCAAGACCGGCCGCAATCAGGGCCGGGGCAAGCACCACAGCAAGGAAGATGTAGCAGCTTGTGACGGTCATTCCCATTCCGAAGATGAAACTCGTGATGGCACCCATGACAAGAAGGGTCAGCGTCCCTCCCCCCGCGATGTACACGAGATCGTTCGCAAGCGTTCCGGATAGCCCCGTTGCGGAGAAGGCGCCGACGATGAGGCCGACCCCGATCAGAAGGGCGGCCATCTCGGCCAGCGCGATGCCGGCATGAAAAAGGAGATCTCGCAAGCCTTCGACACTGAGCCGAGTGCGTGGGAAAAGTTGATTTACGACCAGGAGCAGTAATGTCGCGATGAACGGCGCGATGCGTTCCTGCCGCAACGCAACCAGCATCCAGATCAACACAGCGAAAACGATAATGAACTGCCAGCCGAGACGTAAGGTCGCGCCGATCGCCGGCAGTTCTGCGCGCGGCAAACCCCGAAGCCCACGCCGCGCCGCATAACTATCAATCTGGATGATAAGACCGAAATAGTAGAGTGCCGATGGCACGATCGCGGCGATCACAATCTCGGAATAGCCGACGCCGAGAAACGATGCCATGACGAAGGCAACGGCGCCCATGATCGGCGGCATCATCACCCCGCCGGTGGAGGCACAGGCTTCGACGGCAGCCGCTTGGGCCGGGCTGAAGCCGGTTCGCTTCATCGCAGGAATAGAGACCGAGCCGGTCGTCATCACGTTCGAGATGACCGAGCCGCTCATCGAACCCATCAGGCCACTGCCGATGCTGGCAACCTTTGCGGCGCCGCCCCGATAGCCGCCGACAAGCGCAAAGGCGAGGTTATTGAAGAATTCGCCGCCGCCTGTGAACTGCAAGGCTGCGCCAAAAAGCACAAAGCCAAGAACAAGCGTGCCGAATGCTTCCATCGGGATACCGAAGCTGCTTTCGCTCGACAGGATATGAAACGGGATCACGGCTTCGAACGGTTGAGAAAAGCCTGAAATCGGCCCGGGCATTGACCCTGCGATGATCGGGTAGAGCGAAAAGCACAGGATGATGGCCGCCATCACAAGTCCTGCAACCCGTCGTGTCGCCTCGATGATCAATGCCCAAAGGACAAAGCTCAGGAGGACGGCGAATTGCGGTGCGGAATATTCCCATCCCTCGGTGACGCTGGTCTCGCCGGTCCAGCCGAACCAGAGGCAGGCCCCAAGTGCGAGCATGGCGAGCAACACATCTTGGGCGGGCAGCCGCGCCTGCTGGGTGCGAATGGCAGGATAGGCAAGGAAGACGACTGCGAGAAAGATCCCGCCGATCAAGTACAGATAGCTGTTCTGCAGGATCGTGACATCCACGAAGAAACGCAGGTTGAAGATCTGATTGACGGCCAGAATGATCGCAACAACCGTAAGGACGGCTGTTGCATTCATTACGAAAGGGCCTTGCCGAAGCCGAGGGGCTACGGTTTCGACCTCTGCTGCGGCTTCGGAAGCGGCCGCCCTGTCGGCTGCGCCGTTGTTGGAGAGCGACATGTCCGATATTCGGCCCCTGTTCACTCGGAACCCGGCATCGGGATGTCGGCACGCGCGGTCGCCCAAGCCTCCACCAGAGCGCCACCGGACAGATCCTGCGCCATCAGCCCTTCCCAAGCTTCAGCAAGTCGGTCCTGACGCTCGACAAGCGCATCGTTGTGCGCTTGGGCCTCCGGCGACCAGACACCCTGCGCTTCCAGAACCGGGATGGCGCCTTCATGGAAGGGAACGATCCAGTCAAGGATCTGGTTTTCCAGAGCCCATCCGTCTGCGCCAGGAGAAGCATCGCTATACGTCGGATAGAGGTCGACCATGGCGCGGGTCATCGCCTCGACCAGTGCCGGATCCTGCTGTGCATAGGCAATCAAGATGGGATACGGATAATTCGTTCCCTGCTGGGGATTGTCTTCAGAGATACCGGCCCCGATCGTTGCTTGATGGGGCACGATATGCGGGGCGACCGACTGAAGCCGCTTCCAGCCTTCAGTATCATCTGGCGGAAGGGTCAACCAGCGGATGCCGCGCGGCGAGCTCTCCAACTGGAAGGCCGAACTGATGGTGGTCGCACCCCAGGCCGCGTCCACCTGGCCATTTAGCATGCCCTCCCATGACGCAGAATATCCGGGGAAGTCCACCCGTTCGACATCGTCCCAAGAGAGCCCCGCAAAGGCCAGGACTGCCTCGATGCCATTATTGATGGCGGGCGAACCGACAACCGCAGCGACACGCCGTCCCTCAAGATCTGCCACCGTCTCGATGCCGCTCTCGGCCGTCGCAGCAACACCTTGGTTATGGGCAGGGTTCGATGTCAGAAGCACTCGAACCCTTTGCGGTCCCCATTCCGGATCGTTGAATTCTTCGATCCCCTCCTGTGCGTAGAAGGTGGCGATGCCTGCGGCCGAGAACATAACGCGCCCATCCCGCAGCGGAACCATGCGCGACACGTCGTTCTTGCCGGGCAGGATACGAAGGGTTTTATCCAGTTCGTTCTGCAAAGCCGATCCGATGGCCACCGCCTGTGCGTTGCCAGTCGAACCGGTGCCATAAGCGCTCCATGTGACGACGTCCGGCAGTTCAATGGTGTCCTGTGCGTAGCTGGCTGCCGATCCAACGATCAGGAAAGCCGCGAAGAACCCGGTTATTCGATACATTATTATCCTCCCATTGCGGTGCGGAGCTGGCTCCGTCTCAGGCTCGCTGCAACCTCTTGCGAAAACCAATTATTCTACGCATACTTATTGGTATGCTGAAGATAAGATATGCTGCGCTATCAAGCCCAATCCTTTCATATTAACATACCAGCTACATTGAGTATAGAATACTGATTGGTATGTTTCGATGACTGCTTATTCCTTTTCCGAGTGGCCGTGACGGAGCGCAGCGCGGCACAGCCCACGGCAGTCAGACGGTCGCGATGGGGTTTACGGGCGATCCGACAGAGCCGGGCAGGCGAAGCGGTGGTGCGGTCAGAAAGAAGGCCGAGCGATTGTGTTCGCGCAGCCATGCAGTAAGCTCAGCAAAATACCAGAGCTCGCCAAGGTGAATCCCAAGCTTGAAGAGACAATGATTGTGCAACGGCAACGCGGCGAACTTGTCTGCCGTTGTCTCCCGCGCTGGATAGGCCTCGACCGCGAAATTGTCGGCGCAAATGGCAACGATGCCGCTGTCGGTAATCCAGTCAAGAAGCTTTTCATCGCGACCGTCTAGGACCGCACAGGATGACGCCAGCACAGTGGCGTCTGGTTCTTTATCCATTGAGAGAACCAGTTGGGCAAACCCCGTATTCAGGCAAAGAAAGTCCCCATTCTCGACGCTGACATCGAGCTCGTCGATCGCTTCCACGAGCCCGTCATATCCGATCAGCACACGATCCTGGCCATGACGTTTTTCTAGATCGACGAGTACACCTCTGCCTTGAACGCCGGCAACGGCAAGCTTGTCTATGCCTAGAGCTGCGGCCCCGCGCGGCCCTTCGTCATCGGGGCCGATGATGTCTTTGCCCGCCCGGTAGCCGTTATAGTAGACCTTCTCAGGCTTCCCATCACCATCGGCATCAAACATCTGACCGACATGCGCAAGCGCGTCCCATTGCGTTGAATACTGCGTGTATAGCGTCACCGCATCGTCGCTGATGACATCGCAACAGGAGGGTGCCACTTCGCTCATCTGGAAATTGAAGTTGTGGCCGCTGCCGCGTTCCTCGTAGTGGAAGACCGGCTCTTTGCGCAACGGAAAAAGAACATTACCCCCTGGATAATCCAGCGGAAGCGAAAGGCTGAAACTGAGACCTTCGCGGATCTCGCGCGCACCGCGCAGCCTCGCCTCCGGTGTTATCAGGTTCATACGTCCGACCTGGTCATCCGCTCCGAAATCACCCCAATTCGACCCATCGGGCCGGTTTACCCAGCGCTGTGTTGTCATGACATCCTCCTCAATTCGTTCATCTGCTGGCGATCCGGCAGGATGCGTCGTTCCTGCAGCCGCTGGATCAGTTCGGTGAACATTGTCTCTGTGTCGATACAGTCTGAGAAGCCAGCTTCTCTCAGCTTCAAAGTCGATACGATCACCGGAGGCGGCGCACGCGTCGCGGCAGTCGCCATGACGAAATCGGCATAGTGGTGGGAACGCCCCATGAGCTCGCCGAGGCCGCGGCAAGCAAGGCCGAAGCGGCGCGCGATCGCGGCCCATTCACCGGCCCGCTTCGGCATGGTCTGTGAAAGCCGTTGCGGCCGCTCGTCTCCCGCTCGGAGCCCGAACGCCTTTGCCAGGGTCGGCCAAACATTCCGCCAGACGAACACGTCGCCATTGGTGATGTTGAAAATTTCGTCGCGCGCTGAAGGAGACATTGCCGCCCAGTACAGGGCATTTGCGATCAGCCGGGCATCCACCGCTTCAAGCACATAATCCGGTCCGCCGGGATAGCCGAAATCGCGTCCCGCCGCCGCCTCCATAGCTGCAAGGGCACCAAGAACGGGCAAGGCATTCATGGCGGCGCCACATACATCGCCAAATACGACCTGGGGTCTCCAGATCGTCCATGCGAAGTTGGACACGCCGCCAGCCTTCCTGATGAAATCTTCCTGTAGCCAGTAGAAGTTTCGATGCTGATGTCTGGGCCAGCTTTCCCGAGCGGGAACCGGAAAAGGGCGAATATGGACGCCATAGGCCTTCGTCCCCTGAAAGAGAGAAACGTGGCGCATATTGCCGCCCGTGGTAAGGGGACCGACCACATTGCGGAGCATGGTGAGATTGATCTCCATCTGCCGCTCCGATCTCCAGCCCGACACGAGATCGTCTTCCTCGAAGACTGCCGCATAGACGAGATGCGTTACCGTTTCGAGATGGGGCACCGCGGCACAGGCGGTGGCGTCTAACAGGTTGACGGGATGATATCGCACCTTGGCACCAAGCCCGGGGTTGCGGCGGGACAATGCGGTGACTGTCCAGCCGCGGGCCGCAAAACATTCCGCCGCTGCTCGGCCGATAACGCCGGATGCGCCGGCGATAAGCACATGACCCGAACCGACCATCTCAAGCGCGCTGGCTAAACCGGCGTCCGACCAGTCCAGCGGCGATGTTCACTTTCTGGATGTCGATCGCACCACCTGCGATGCCCCAGCCAAAGCTGTCACGGACCCGGCGTTCCATGCCGTATTCGCGAGCATAGCCGTAGCCTCCCATCAGCTGCATCCCCATAGCCGTCACTTCGCGTGTCATCTCATTCGCAAGACACTTCGCCATGGCGGCCTGCTGGCTGTCGGGCAGACCGGTCCCGGCGCCGGCTGCGGCCCGATGGATCATCAACCGGCAGGACTCGACGCGCATCGCCATTTCGGCAAGACGCAGCTGAACAGCCTGAAAATCAACGATCGGCTTGCCGAACTGGCTCCGGTCCTGCACGTAGGCAAGGACCTGATCAAGCGCACCCGCCGCCACGCCAAGCGCCATTGTGGCATTGCCGAGACGCTCGATGTTGAAAAGCCCCATCAGCTTTGAAAAGCCTCCGGCCTCAACAATAAGGTGTTCGCGCGGAACGCGAACCTTATCAAAGTTCATATCGGCAGAGGGGACGCCGCGAAAGCCCATAAGCTCTTCCTGGGGACCAAAGGTAAGACCTTCGGTATCACGATCGACGAAGACTGCTCCGATTCCCTTGGCGCCCGGTGTGTCGTCGAAGCGGCAGAACACAACGTACCCTTGGCTGTGACCCGCGCCAGAGCACCACCGCTTAGTGCCGTCTATGACGATCTCCTCGCCGTCGATCACGGCCTTTGTGCGCAGGTCGGTAAGTGCGGTCCCCGCGTCCGGTTCGGACATACAGATCGCGACGAGCATCCGACCCGCGACCGCGTCCGGCACGACACGCGCGGCCAAGTTCGGATGCCCAAGCGCCTCGACGATGCGGACGGGTCCTGCGCAGCATTCGAAGACTGGAAAGCCGACACCGACCGAAATCTTCGCGAACTCCTCCATTGCAATGAAGGCATCCAGATGCGGCAGGCCCAGCCCCCCATGCTCCTCCCTCGAATTGATGCCGAGGAAGCCCAGTTCGGCATATTTTTTCAGCCAGTCCTTACCGACAGGCTCACCCGACTCGCCAATCTGCCGGGCCAGTTGCGGCAGTTCCGATTGCGCAAAGCGGCGCGCCGTCTCCTGCAATGCGCGTTGATCGTCCGTGAAGTCGAAGTTCATGTCATTCTCCAGGAATGTATTCAAAGCGGCCGTTGGCCAATACGGAGGCATCCCGTGCGGGCACGCGAGCGCTGAAAGCCGCCGATCCGGGCTCGAGTCGCCAGTAATCGAAGACGATCGCCTCTCCCGGATAAACGGGCGCGGAGAAGCGGGCTCGAATCAGGCGGACACGGAGAGGATCGTTGCCGGCAAGCTCGCGCATCAGGGCACGGCAGGCTATTCCGAAAGTTGATAGCCCGTGCAGGATCGGCCTGTCGTAGCCGACCTTTCGCGCGACTTCCGGATCGGAATGCAGCGGATTGAAGTCGCCCGAAAGACGGTAGATCAAAGCAAGCTGGTTCTGCGTTTTGATCTCGACCGAACCATCCGGATCGCCGTCGGGTATCACCTGAACAGACCGTTCACGTCCTGCCGAACCGCCGAAACCGCCGGCACCGCGGCAGAAGATCGTATGACGGATCGTAGCGAGCATTTGGCCGGTCCGCGCATCTTTGAGTTCGCGCGCTGTCACGATCAGCGCACCACGCCCTTCACCCTTGTCGATCAGTTCCTCGATGACCGTCTTGCCAGTCGCCGAACTCTCAAGCGGCAGAGGCGCGTGCAGAACCATCTCCTGCTCGCCATGCACGACCCTCGAATAATCTATCCCAGCTTCCGGATCGCGCAGCCAGCTTCCGTCATAGCAGAGGACATTCGCCATGGCCGGCATAACGTCCATGCCCTTCGTTCTGTCCAGAAAACGCAGCTGTTCGGAATCTGTCGGATCATCACCGTAGCCGAGGCCGAGCGCATATAAAGCTGCGTCCTTCGCCGTCCATTTCTGGATGATCTCTGGCCTTTTCAACGATGCCAGATAGACTGCATTAAGTGCCATCAGACCGGATCCCACGAAATGACATCGGCCGAACGCTCAAGCGGCGTAAAATGCGGTCCGAATGCATCGGGCAGTGTGTCGGCTATCGATTCAGCCGTCCAACCCTCACCGCGATGCAGGCTGCGGACCGGACGCGGCTGGTTGAACAGATAGATTTCGTTGTTACGCACTGAGAATATCTGTCCCGAGATGCCCGTCGCACGATCAGAGCCGAGAAATGCGACGAGCGGTGCGATCTTTTCAGGCGTCATACGTTTCAACTTCGCCACGCGGATCTTGTCCGCCTCGGTTTCAGTCGGGATCGACGACACCATCCGGCTCCAGGCGAAAGGCGCAATGCAGTTGGAGCGGACACCATAGCGCTGCATATCCATCGCTATCGCCCGCGAAAGTCCGACGATACCCAGCTTCGCCGACATGTAGTTGGCCTGACCGAAATTTCCGATCAGGCCGGCCGTCGAGGTCATGTGCACAAACGAGCCCGTTTCCTGCGTTCGGAAATATGTTGCGGCCGCGCGTGAGATATTGAAACTACCGAAAAGATGCACACGCAGAGGTAGTGCCCCGGGGGATGGTGTAAGAGCGCCGACCTTCGGAGAGGTCCAAAGCTGATCAGGTCGCCACGGCGGACAGCCTGATGTCGGGATTGTCGGTGACGCGCGCGAGGCTTTCAAGAGACATATATCTCCGCGCAACCGTCCATTCGTCATTGGTTTCAAGCATCAGCGCGCCGACGAGCCGGATGATTGCCTCGTCGTTCGGGAAGATGCCGATGACGTCAGACCTGCGCTTGATCTCCCGGTTCACCCGCTCCAGTGGATTTGTCGACGCGATCTGAGCCCAGTGCTCGCGGGGAAAATCCATGTAGGCGAGCACGTCGTCGCGCGAGACGTCCATGAGGGTGCCGAGCCTCGCCTGCTTCTCGCGCAGTGCGTCCGCGACGACCTCCCATTGGGCTTCGGCATCCGCCTTGTTTTCCTGGGCGAAGATCGTCTTCAGCATGGCTGCCACAGCCGTGCGCTGCTTGGTCGGAGCATGGGCGAGCGCGTTGCGCATCCAGTGAACGCGACAGCGCTGGTGCGTTGCATCGAACACTCGCCGCGCAGCAGCCCGCAGCCCCTTGTGGTCATCGGCTACGACCAGCTTCACACCGCGCAGGCCACGGTCTGCGAGAGAGCGCAGGAAGTCGGTCCAGAACGTTTCTGCTTCGGAAGGACCGGTGGCGACGCCGAGAACCTCGCGCTTGCCGTCCTCGTTGACCGCGACGGCGATTATCACAGCGCGGCTGACGATCCGTCCGCCCTCACGCACCTTCACGTAGGTCGCGTCGAGCCAGAGATACGGCCAGGCTCCTTCCAGCGGGCGAGAGAGGAAGGCGTTCACCCGCTCGTCGATTTCGACGCAGAGGCGACTGACCTGGCTCTTCGACATGCCGCCCGCGCCCATGGCCTTCACCAGATCGTCCACGGAGCGCGTGGAAACACCTTGGACGTAGGCCTCCTGAATCACCGCCACGAGCGCCTTCTCGGCTGTGCGGCGCGGCTCCAGGAAGCTGGGCAGGTAGCTCCCTTTTCTCAGTTTCGGGATCTCCAGCGCGATCCGCCCGGCACGGGTGTCCCAGTCCCGGTCCCGGTAGCCGTTCCGCTGAACCTCCCGCAGGGGCGAACGTGCGCCCTTCGCGGCGCCGGTTCGCTCTTCTACCTCCGCTTCCATGATCCGCTCGGCCGCGAAGGCCAGCATCTCGCGGACGAGGTCGCCGTCAGCCTGCTTCTCAACCAGCTCGATCAGCGTCATTCTGTCGTCGGTCATCGTCATCTCCGTTCTTGGTTCAAGGTCTCGCAACCCGAACCTGCCCGAAGATCGACGATGGCCGCCAGCGTCACACCCGGCCGCGCGCTGCGCTACGCCAGGGGCTCCGCGCGCGGCCTCCTACACCAACCGGTGGGGCACTACCCACGCAGAACGGTTTCGAACTGATTCGGCTGCATCTTGTGGAAGATCGCGTCGCGCAGGATGCCAGCATTGTTCACCACGAGATCAACCCGCCCATAGGTGTCCATCGCGGCTTGCACTATTCGCTCCGCGGCATCCCACTCGGTGACGCTCTCTGTATTTCCGATCGCTTGTCCGCCGGTCTCACGGATTCCCTTCGCGACTTCCTCCGCGGCGCCAGCATTGTCCTTTTCACCCGTGAGTGTGACGCCAATATCGTTCACGACGACGTTGGCGCCCTCTGCGGAAAGGCCTTCAGCGATCGCCTTACCGACCCCTTGCCCAGCGCCGGTCACGATGGCCGTCTTGCCTTCTAGAAGCTTGTTCACGTGCCTTCCTTTCAATGTCTACAGAGTCGCGGCATTTCCGAGAACGGCGGTCGCCTGGCTGCTTAGGACGCCGCCATTGGCATGGGCGACGCTGATTTCCGCACCGGTCACCTGTCGATCGCCCGCTTGTCCCCGAAGCTGCTCGACGGATTCGATCAGCGTGAAAAGCCCATACATGCCCGGGTGATTACAGCTGAGGCCTCCGCCATTAGTATTGACGGGAAGCGAACCGCCCGGGGCGATCGCGCCGGAAGCGGCAAGGCGTCCGGCCTCGCCCTTTTCGCAAAAGCCGAGGTCTTCAAGAAACAGCAATGTGCAGATCGTGAACGCGTCATAAACCATCACGTGATCGACGTCGGGTGGCGATACACCCGCTTCCGCCATGGCGTCCCGGCCAGAGCGTTCGGCCGCGGTGCGGGTCAGGTCCGGCATTGCCGCGATCTGTCGATGACTGACGGCAGCCCCCGTTCCGAGCAGCGGAACCAGCGGTTGTCTTAGATCTCGAGCGCGTTCGGTGGTGGTCAGAACGATCGCCCCGCCGCCATCGGTGACAAGGCAGCAGTCAGCCTTGGAAAGCGGATCGCTGACAAGTCGAGATGACAGCACATCTTCTATCGACAGATCGCCTCTGCTGAAGGCATCCGGATTGTGGTTCGCCCATTGCCGCGCAGCGACGGCGACAGATGCAAGATCTTCCCGCGTCGTGCCGTATTCGTGCATGTGACGCGCAGCAGCCAGTGCGTAGCTGGAAATCGGGTAGAGTGCCCTGTATGGCTCCTCGAAAGGCTGCGGATCCGGCATCGGCACCAGCTTGCCGCCAGCGCTGCGCTGATTTGAGCCGTAGCAGACAAGAGCGGTCGAGCATTGCCCAGCGGCAAGCGCCGAAATGGCAGAGCGCAGGTGGAACAGGAACGACGCACCGCCGACCATCGTGCCATCGGCATGGCGAAGGTTCCTCGCGATGCCAAGCCTCTCGGCCGCGTTCAGCACCGGCAGGCCAGAGACCGAAGAGGCGCAGTAGAGGCCATCCACATCTTGGAGTGACAGCCCGCAATCTTCGACAGCGAGGATTGCCGCTTCCTGCAACTGGTCAAAAGCGCTGAACTCCGGGGCGTCCCAGCGTTTTGTGTTCCCGATCCCAGCAATCGAGACGACCCCGCGCAAACGATTGCTCATGACCGCCCCCCGATCCGGTCGAAGACGACGATGGGCTGGTCACCCTCTTGCGTGATGCGCGCCACAACCGCTTCGCCAATCGCGACACCTGCGGGATCACATTCCACGCGGGTCAGAATTCGCGGTCCATCGTCCAACTCGATGATCGATACGTTGTAGGCCCTGTCTCGCTTGCGGACGGTTGTCGTGGAATAGACCGTGCCGTGACCGGATGCATCGATGAACGAAAGCGTGACGCTTCCACACTCGCCGCAGACGAGTTGCGGCGGAAACTGACAGTGATTGCACGCGCCGCATGCCTGCAGGGTGAAGCGTCCCTGGCCGAGGGCGTCACGCCAACGTGCCTCCGGGCCCGCCCCATCAAAGCGTGGATCGGTGCTCATCGCTATGCTCTTCCTTGTTATGGCTCTGCCGCGTCGCAGCAGCTGCAAAGTCGAGAGCCTCACTGAAGGGCAGCTCGCGGATCGCTCGCCAGACCTGCCTCTCGCCTTTGATTTCGGGCCCCGTGGCGATGACCCCCTCGTCCCGAAGAACCGAAAGGTGATCTTTCGCACGCGCCAATCGGCGCGCTGCAAGGGATCCAAGACGCGCCGACGCTACGACGGCGATAAGCGGGTGAAACCCGGCTGCACTGGCCGAGCCTTCTTCCACAGCGCTCCGATCAGCGAGGAGGAGAAGAAGGATGCCGCGCATCCCCACCTTGCCGGAAATCCGAACGCTGACGGGAATTCTGGCATCGTCCAACGCCCTGATCCATCCAACTGCGTCGGGGCCAACACCCTCGCTAGCCAGCCCCACGACCTCAAGCCCGTCTTCCGAACGCAGATTGCGCGCCAGAACTTTCGCCAAGTCTCTGTCGTCCTGCCCGTCCAACCGGATCGTCTTCATTGTCATCGACCCTCGAATACTGGTGGACGCTTTTGCTGGAACGCGGCGATACCTTCCGCGGCATCCGAACTGGACAGAAGTCCCGCCATGACCGAGACTTCGTGATCCAAGGTTCCGGAAAGCGACATGTTCCAGCTTGCGCGCATGACGCGCTTTGCCGCAGGAAGCGCCAGAGGACCATTCTTCGCCAGCTCGGCGCCGAACTGGCAGGCTTCTTCGATTACGCCCCCGCACGGGACCACGCGGTCGACAAGCCCAGCTCTGCGGGCAGTAAAGGCGCCGATCGCAGCACCACCAAGCGCGGCCACAGACTGGACACCATCACCGGCGCGCCTTCGCCAGAGTTGCGTGCCCCCTGCCCCCGGAATGATCCCAAGACGGATTTCCGGCTGACCAAGGCGGGCCGTATCGGAAGCAATCACTACGTCGCAGGCGAGCGCGATCTCGCATCCCCCGCCGAGGCAAAACCCAGAAACCGCCGCAACAAGCGGCTTTTCTGTCCGGCGAATTTCTTTGAAGCATCGCGCGTTGACCGATCGCGCGTATCCTGCAGACGTCTGACCGGACAGCATATCGATATCCGCGCCCGCGGAGAAATCGCCCTCTCCACCTGTCAAGACGATTACCCGGACCGAATCGTCGCGGTCGGCCTCCGCCAAACTGTCGCGCAGACCTTCCAACACCGCCAGATTCAACGCGTTACGCACTTCAGGTCGCTGGATACGGATGACGACCACGTGCCCCCTGCGGTCGACACCGATCACTCCCGAATCTCGTGACTGCATCATGCGATTTCCTCCACCGATCACTCTTACATACTGATTGGTATGATTGCAACCAGTAACCGAATTAAGTCGGCACTTATGGACAAATCCATACCTTTATTAGCATCACAGAGCCCAGAGAGCGCGTAATAATAGGTTTATGAACAGTTGACGTATCGATCATACTGTGCAGTATGCTTCTTGTTGGGAGGACTTCATGAAGGCAAGAATCGTCGCATCGGTGCTGCTCGCCGCAGCCGTCGCCATTCCCGCCATGGCCTCCTCGCAAGAGGGCCCCGTGAAGGTAGGGGTAATCTTTCCGCAAAGCGGGGGGGCCGGCCCGCAGGGACGGCATGTCATTCAGGCCATTCAGGCAATGGCCGAAATCCTCAATGAGCAGGGCGGCGTTCTCGGGCGGCAGATCGAACTGATCAGCCGCGACGATGAGAGCACACCTGCGATCGGCGTCTCGCGGGCCAATGAACTGATCAGCGAAGGCGTCGAGGTTTTCATCGAAGGCTGGAACAGCCCGGTCACACTGGCCATGCAGCCGGTCATCGACCGGGCCGACATCATGGACATCACGGTTTTTTCAAGTGCCGACGGAATTCTGTCCGGTGAAGGCAATGCGCTTGCGGTTCGCCTGAACAGTTCAAACGCTCAGAATGGCGTCGTGACCGCCAATTACATCGCCGAGAACGGCTGGACCCGCGTGGCCTTCCTCACCGAGAATGACGCGTACGGCAATGGGGCGCAGCAGGCGATAGAGGATGCGTTCGCCGAGATGGACTATGAGTACCAGAAGGTAGCGGAAGAGAAATTCCCGTTCGAGCAATCCGATTTCCGCGTTCAGCTATCCAACGTCAAGGCTGCCAATCCGGACGTCACGGTGGCGATCAGCGCCAATGAAGGACTCGGCATGCCGGCGCTTATCAGACAGGCAAAACGCTCGCGCCTGCCGGGTCAGCTTGTTGCTGCGGTCGGTACGGTCGCGCCGAGCGTCATTGATGTCGCGGGCGACACCGCCGACGGGCTGGTCGGCGCTGATATCTACTTCCCGAATGTCGAGCCCTTCGCGTCGAACGAAGCTAATCAGCGCTTTGTCGCTAAGGTCGAGGGCGAGTTCGACTACACGCCCGACAAGTACATGGCACTCGGCGCTGTTGCGCTTCAGATCTGGTCTCAGGCGGTTAGCGATGTCGGATCCTTCGAAAAAGGCGCGGTAGGTGAGCGAATCAGGGGCGGCAGCTTCGAGAACACCATCCTTGGCGACATCACCTTTGAAGACAATGGTCAGATGATCAGCAATCACTTCACGTTCTCAGTCTCTGGGCAGACCATTGTGGTCGATGACGGGGACGAGACACCCGGGGAAAGCTCATCGGCGAAATAGTTCGACAGGCTGTCCACCGAACACAGAAACATACGCGTCCAACTGGGAGGAAGCCACGATGGGAAACAGGTTGAAGGGAATATTACTCGCCGCCGCGACGTTCGGCGCCTCGCTGAATTTCGCCCATGCGCAGGATCAGAGCAGCGATGGTGGCGAGCCAGTAAAGGTTGGGCTCATCTTTCCGTTGAGCGGCGGTGCCGGCCCACAGGGTCAGCACGTGAACTGGGCAATTGAGGCTATGGCAGATATCATCAACGAAGAAGGCGGGGTCATGGGACGCCAGATCGAACTGGTCAGCCGTGATGACGAAAGTACGCCGGCGGTCGGTGTCTCGCGTGCCAACGAATTGATTTCCGAAGGTGTCGAGGTCATCATCGAGGGCTGGAACAGCCCGGTGACGCTGGCGATGCAGCCGGTCATCAGCCGTGCCGGCATTCTCGACCTCACGGCCATTTCAAAGGCCGACCCGATCCTTTCCGGCGAAGGCAACTCGCTACCGGTGCGGTTCAACAGCTCCAATGCGCAGGATGGCGAAGTGGTCGCACGTTACATCGCCGACAACGAATTCACGCGTGTCGCGTTCCTGACCGAGAACGACGCCTACGGCAATGGTGCCCAGGAATCGATTGAGGGTGCGCTGCAAGCGATGGGCCACGAATATGAAAAAGTCGCTGAAGAAAAGTTCCCGTTCGAGCAGGCTGATTTCCGCGTACAACTGTCCAACGTCCGGTCAGCCAATCCTGACGTGACGGTCGCGATCAACGCGAATGAGGGGCTCGGCATGCCGGCGCTTATCCGGCAGGCGAAGCGTTCGCGACTTCCAGGCGAACTGGTCGCCGCGGTCGGGACGGTTGCACCAAGCGTGATCGAGGTGGCCGGCCCCGGCGCGGACGGCCTCATCGGAGCCGACATCTATTTCCCGAATGTAGAACCCTTCGCATCGAACGAGATGAACCAGCGCTTCGTGGCGAAGACCGAGGAAATGCATGATTACACGCCGGACAAGTTCATGGCATTGGGCGCCGCTGCGCTTCAGGTCTGGGCGATGGCTGTTGAAGAGGTCGGTTCGTTCGAAAAGGACGCAGTTGCCGAACGCATCCGAGGCGGCAGATTTAATGGCACCATTTTTGGTGACGTCGCCTTTGAGGACAGTGGCCAGCTCATCTCCAACCATTATCTGTTCGATGTGGCCGACGGCGAGATCGTTGTCCGCGACGGCCAGAACTGAGTACGACAGGAGCCAGCGCGGTGTCTACCAAACATCAGGGCAAATCGCTCAAGGTCGAGGAGCTGGGAGTGTCCTTCGGGGCTCTTCGCGCCCTCGATGGTGTAACATTCGAGGTCGCGCCCGGAGAGATCCTCGGTATAATCGGGCCGAACGGCGCCGGAAAAAGCACCTGCTACAACGCAATCACTAACATGGTGACGCGGGAGGGACGCGTTCAAATCGGCGAAGAGGACGTCACGGACGTGCCCCCCTACCGTCTTCCGTCATACGGGCTGAGGCGGGCCTTTCAGCAGAACGCCTTCTTTGCCGAAATGAGCGTGCTGGAGAACATGGTGGCTGTAAGCCAGCATGAACACGGCTCGTCATTGGCGCGGACGATCTTTCGGCCGATAGCCTCTCATGCAGGGGCCAAGCGCGCCCGGCAAGAAGCGCGGGATGCACTGAACCAGATGCAAATTCCCGAACGTTTCCACGACGCCCGGCCCGGCGAGGTCCCGTACGGCACCCAACGGTCCCTCTCAATCGCGCTCGCAAATGCAACGGGGGCCGACATCCTCCTCCTTGATGAGCCTGCGGCGGGCCTGGGAGGCGAGGACATGAAGAGGCTGGTCGCCTTGCTCCGTCGTCTTCAGTCACAGGGCATGACCCTCGTTATCATTGAGCATCACATGGATTTGATCATGAGCGTCACCGACAGAATTGTCGTGCTTGATCAAGGCAGAATGATTGCCAGCGGGACCCCGGCGGAGATCCGCAAGTCTCCGGCGGTTCTCGAAGCCTATCTGGGGCGCGCGGCATGAGCATCAGCGATCCCATCCTGACCATCACGGACCTCACGGCCGATTATGGCGGCAACCGGGCTTTGGTGATCGGCAAGCTGACAGTTCGCCGCGGCGAACTGCTCGGTGTTGTCGGGCCCAATGGCGCTGGCAAGTCCACGCTGGTCGGCGCCATCCTCGGCTGGTCACGCGGCGATCCCAAAGTTTCGGGCCGGGTCGAGCTCGACGGTGAGGACGTCAGCCAGATGTCCACCGCGCAGCGCGTCCGCCGCGGTCTTCTTCTGATCCCCGAGAGCACATTAATCTTCAGCCAGATGAGCGTCGCCGACAATCTGGCTCATGCAGCGACCAATCCTGGGGCCGGGCGTGACATTTATTCCCTGGATGACATTTACGATCTCTTTCCGAACCTCGCCAAGCGTCGCCATCACCTTGGAAGCCAGCTTTCGGGCGGGGAGCGTCAGATGCTCGGCATTGCTCGTGCGCTTCGCCTCGCCCCGCGTGTTCTCTGTCTTGACGAGCCGTCGATCGGCCTCGCACCGAAACTCGTGTCGAGCGTATTGAGCACGATCCACGATCTTGCCAACGACGGTCTGACTGTGCTGCTGATCGAGCAAAATGTAGAAGCAGCGCTGAAGGTCGTCGACCGGCTGATGCTGCTGGAACGTGGTCGGATCGTGACGTCTGGCACAGCAGACGAGATGCGCGAAGACAAGCGCATTGCAGAAGCCTATCTGGGAGCCGCTGCATGAACTTTCTCCAGCAGGTCATTAACGGGATTGTGCTCGGTCATGCCTATGCTCTGATCGCCATCGGGTGGACCGTGCTCCTCGGTGTGGCGCGGCTTGTTAACTTCGCTCACGGTCAGATCTACATGGTCGCAGCCTTCGTCACCTGGTTTGCCATGGACTCTTGGGGCCTGCCTTACCTCATGGCCATACCGCTCGCCATGATGGCTGGAATTGCGATAGGATTCGTGATGCAACGGACTATGCTGGGCCTCACGATCCGCCAGGACCTCGTTTCGGTTATGATCGTCACGCTTGGCTTCGGATACGTGCTTGAGGGCGGGGCTGCCCTGACCTTCGGATCGACCGGTCAGATCCTCGACACGCCACTTTCGCTGCGTGACATTTATATCGGCAATATCTGGATCACATGGCAGGACATTGCGCTCGTGATCGTCGCGATCCTCGTGTTCATTGGTCTAAAGCTGACACTCGATCGTAGCCATCTCGGCCGACTGGTTCGTATGGTTGCTGAGGATCCCAAATTGGCGCAACTCGCCGGCATCGACATCAGCAAGGTCTATCTCGGGGTTTTCGCCTTTGAGGGCGCCGCAGTCGCTCTCGCCGCGGCGCTGGTGGCGCCGCGGACACCAATTCTCACCTCCATGGGATTTGATGAGGTCATTATCACTTTCGTTGTCGTTGTTCTTGGGGGGATCGGCTCGGTGACAGGCAGCTATCTTGCCGGTCTAAGTATCGGTCTTTTTACCGCATTCTTCGGTGCATATGTCTCGTCGGCCTATGTTACGGCTGCGGTCTTCCTTGTCCTCATCGCGTTTCTCGTAGTGCGACCAGGCGGGCTCGCCGCATCTGCAGGAGGTCGCTAGGATGTCAGGCGTCGCTCAAGCTGGCATGTGGATCATTCTTGGCATTGGCGGATTCTTCCTGCCGATGGCCCTCGGCGGCAGCAGCGCGGTCTATTCTGCTCTCGTCGTCATCGCGATCTTCGCGGTCATGGCCTACGGGCTTGACATCATCGTTTCCGACCTTGGTGAGGTCAGCCTCGCCCATACGGTTTTCTTCGCGATCGGCGCTTACACCACGGCGATGACCACCAGCCGCTTAGGCGCCAATCCACTTGTCTCGCTTGCCGCGACGATCGTCCTGACGCTTGTCGTGGCCGGCGCAATCGCGCTGGCGACCTTGAGACTTCGGCAATTTGTATTCTCGCTCGTGACCTACGCCGTGACAGTCGTCGCAATGACCATCGCCTCTAACTGGACCTTCATCGGTGGTTCGGACGGAATCAGCGGCATACCGGTCTTTTCGCTGCCAGGCTTCACTGCCCGGAATGACCGCGACCTCTGGCCTGTGGCTTGGATGCTGCTGCTCGTCGCGCTGTGGTTCGTATCGAGCTTCAGGCGCTCGCGCCTCGGCCACGCTGCCATGACGGTGCATCTCAACCCCGCACTCGCCACGATGAGCGGCATCAATCCTGCAGCGGTCAGGATGCAGGTCTTCCTGTTCTCTGCGCCGATCACGGCCTCCGCAGGATGGCTCTACGCTTACCAGCGCGCCTATATAAGCGCCGACGTTCTTGCGATCTACTTTCTGATCCTGATCCTGACGGCGGTGGTGCTGATCGGCAGGCGTGTGTTGCTTGCACCACTCGCGGGGGTCGCTCTCATCATCCTGCAGGAACGCTTCCTGTCCTACGGCGCCTATGTGGATCGCATTATACTCGGCACGGTTCTCATTCTGGTTCTGTCCTTCCTGCCGGGCGGTCTGCTCGGCCTGTTCCGGAGCGGTTTCAGGGTGCTGAAGCCAAACAGTGCGAAACAGGTTCAGGCCATTGCCGATAGCAAAAATACGAGGAGCACGTGATGGGTGTCATTTGGGAACCGAAACTAGACGAGGATGCGCGCGCGTGGTTGGACAAGGCTGCTCGCCTGACGGACGAGAAGTTCGCGCCGCTGGCCGACAAACTCGACCGCGAACAACGCTATCCCTGGGAAAACGTCGAGGCGCTGGTCGATAGCGGTCTCGCCGGGCTTTTCATTCCTGAGGCCTATGGCGGAAGGGGTGCGCCCCTTCGAACGACCGTTGCGGTCGTCGAGCGGATCGGGCGAGGCTGCGCGTCGACGGCTGCGATCCTCTGCGCCTGCCAGCTCGGCGCCTTTCCGGTCCTTCTGGGCGGCACAGAAGCGCAGAAAAAACTTTATCTTGGCGCTATGGCAGAGGGAACGGCAACCTCGTTTGCCCTTTCCGAACGCTCCACCGGTTCGGATGCAGCGGCCATCACCGCGACAGCCTTACGCGAGAATGGAGGCTGGCGGATCCGGGGTGAAAAGTACTGGATCGGAAATGGCGGAGCGTCGCGCTATTACGTGGTTTTCGCCAAAACCGATCCGGCCGCCGGGGGACGCGGCATTACCGCCTTCATGGTCGACAAGGAAGCAGATGGTGTCGAGATCGATGAGTTGAACGACAAGATGGGCATTCGTGGAACCCAGACTTCGAACCTGAAGCTCGATACCTGGGTCAGTGCCGAAGCACAGGTTGGCGAAGAGGGGCGGGCCTTGCGTCTCGCCCTGCAGACGCTGACCGTCGGCCGCATCATGGTTTCGGCGCAGTCGACCGGCCTTGCGCTGGGCGCCTACGACACCGCGTCGGCGCGTGCCGCCGACCGTGAGGCATTCGGTAAGAAGATCATCGAAAACCAGGGGATCGGCTTTGCCCTTGCGGACATGGCG
The DNA here is from genome assembly GCF_027912835.1 of Paracoccus sediminicola. NCBI lineage: Bacteria > Pseudomonadati > Pseudomonadota > Alphaproteobacteria > Rhodobacterales > Paracoccaceae > Paracoccus > Paracoccus sediminicola. Next base: position 2,445,046 of record NZ_CP115768.1, on the reverse strand, counting down.
ACAGAAGTCTCAGCAGCCCGGATGATGCTTTACGAGGCTGCGAGAGCCTATGATGCCGGCGAAGACGTATCCTCGCTTGGAGCGATGTCTAAACTCTACACATCGGAAGTTTCGCACCGCGCCGCCGACACGGCAGTTCAGATCTGGGGCGGTTTCGGCTATTGCAAGCCGAATGTCGCCGAACGACTCTACCGCGACCAGCGAATCCTGCAGATCTACGAGGGCACATCGGAGATCCAGCGGCTGGTTCTGGCGCGGTCGATTCACAAAGATGCTTCGGCGGCAAAATGAGGTTACTCGAGCGTCGAAAGCACCAGCCTGATGAGCAAGAACGCAGACCAACAATCCGATTCCACAATGGAGCGCGATCCGCGCCGCCAGATCATTTCTGTCGCGGCAGAACTTTTCATGGATTTCGGATATTCAGCGACATCTATCGACGCGATCGCAGAGCGGATCGGCGCAACAAAAGGAATGGTCTACTACCACTATCGCAGCAAGTCGCAGATCTTCTTCGATATCCAGCGGTTGGCCATGGAGCGATTGTCCATGATGGTGGAGCCGGTCGCACGAAGCGACCTCCCGACCGAAGACAAGCTGCGTGCAATGGCGCATGCGCATGTGAAACTTCTTCTGACGGAAACACCCATCCACAAAGTAGCAGTACAGGGGCTCGAGCGTTATCTGTTCGAGCAGAAGGGGTTTCGGCACACGAAGGTGCTTGCCGAAATCAACCGCTCGCGCGACAACTACGAAGAAATGTTTGCCGAAGTAATTGCCCAGGGCGCACGCGAGCGTATCTTCAAGGACCTGTCCCCGCGCCTTCTGACCAAACCGTTCTTCGGCGCGATGAACTGGGTCACCGTCTGGTATCGGCCGCGCAGGCTTCAGACCGATGCCGATACGGTCGCGCTTCAAGAAATACTGGTCGACTTTGCGATGAGCGGGTTGCGAAATGACGGGAGACCCATTGATGCACGCTTCGCCCAAGGAACCCTATAGCGACACCATCTGGGACGAGGTCGAGACCTGGTCGCGGGACCGCATCGAAGCTTTCCAGCTTGATCAGTTGAAGACGCAACTTGTTCGTGTCGGCGAGAAAAGCGCGCATTATGCCAAGCTGTTCAAGGAGACCGGTTTCGATCCGCATGCGTTTTCGGATTTTGCGGATCTCTTGAAGTTACCTCTGACGAAGAAAAAGGACTACGTGGCCGGGCTTGCTGCGGATCCGCCCTTCGGCACGTTTAGAGCTGTGGAAATGGCTGACGCGGCTCGTGTCCACTATTCCTCCGGCACCACCTCGCGTCCGGCACCGGTACTCTGGAGCCATTCCGACATCGGGCGCTGGTCCGACCTGTATGCGCGCTATCTTTACGCACAGGGCCTTCGCAAGGACGATGTTTTTCACTGCATGTTCGGCTACTCTTGGTTTGTCGGCGGTCTCGGAGCATCGCTCGCTGCCCAGCATCTCGGCGCACTCGTAATCCCCGGAGGGTCCGTCGATACCGAGAGGCAGATCGACACGATCTTGGAATACAAGCCGCGCTGTGTGATCGGTACCCCGTCCTTCATGGCGCATATTGCCGAAAATGCGGCGAAGCGGGGCGTTGACCTGCGCAAATCGAGTGTCGAGATGGTGTGTGTCGGTGGTGAGCCGGGCGGTTCGATTCCGGGCACGCGCGAACGCATCGAGCGCCAGTGGGGTGCGAAGATGTTCGACTGCTACGGCGCTCTTGAGTGCCAGCCGATTGGCTGGGACACCGCTCGGCAGGATGGCCCGGTTATAGCAGAAGATTTCATCTATACCGAGGTTCTGGATCCGGAAACCGACGAACCTGTGCCCGATGGTGAGGCGGGCGTGCTTGTCCTCACCCATCTGGACAAGCAGGCATGCCCCCTCGTGCGGTGGTGGACAGGGGATATCGTGGTCCGTGACCGGTCTGTCGCGCTCGATGGGCGGACCCACGCCCGACTTGTCGGCGGTGTTCAGGGACGCGGCGACGACATGCTTATCGTGCGCGGCGTGAACCTCTTCCCGTCCGCAGTCGAGGACGTCGTCCGCGCCCATGAGGGCACGACAAACGAATACGCTATATTTGTCGACGACGGCATGAAGGATCCCGAGACGGGCTTTTTGAAGCGCATTCTGCTGCGGGTCGAACGGGAGGCTGGAAGCGATGACGGTCTGGAAGCGAGCCTGCAGCAGAAGCTCCGCGACAAGCTGAACGTCCGTTTCGATATCGAGATCCTCGAACCGGGAACCCTTCCGCGAACCGTCCACAAGGCCAAGCGCCTGATCCGGGAGTGATCAAATGGCAACGCCGACACCCCTTGCGGGCCGGACGGTCGTCGAGTTCTCGCAGTTCATTGCCGGTCCGACCGCGGGCCAGCTTCTTGCCGACTTCGGCGCGAGCGTCGTCAAGATCGAGCCCGCGAATGGTGATGGATCCCGTGCCCTTCCCGGAAGCGAACACGGCTCGGCCTATTTTCGCTGTTTTAATACCGGCAAGGAAAGCCGAATTCTTGATACGCGCCGCGACGACGATGCATCGGTGCTTGCAGATCTGCTTTCCCGCGCGGATGCGATGATCTGCAATCTCGCGCCAAGGGGCCTCCGGCGACTTAATCTCGGCCCGGACAGGATCCTCGACCGATTTCCGCAGATCGTGGCCACCTACGTGTCGGGCTATGGGCAGGACGATGACCGGACATGCATGGATACGATCGCACAGTGCGAGAGTGGTTTTGCATGGATGAACGGAAACGTCGATGGCACACCGCGCGTCTCCACCTCATGGCCGGTGGACTTTTACAGCGGGCACTATGCGGCCATGTCAACGGCTATGGCCGTGCTTGATGCCAAGAGGGCTGGCGGCATCGTGATTGACCTCACGATGATGGAGGTCGCCTCGGCCATGCTGCTGGGACCGGCTGCCATCCTTCTATCTGAAGGCGGAACGCTCGGCGCGCCGTCCGGCAACCGAGATCGGGCCTCCTCGCCCTCCGGGATCTACGAATGTGCCGACGGGCACGTCTATATCTACGGCGGCCTCGATCCGTACTGGCAGTCGCTTCGCAACGAGACAGGCGGTCCTCATGCCAGCTTTTCCGAGCGGATGGCGCGCGCAGAGGAGTTCGATGCAAACGTCGAGGCCTGGACCCGTCCGCAACAAGCCGATGACGTTTTGTCGACACTCGCCCGGCTCAGAATTCCCGCCGGTAAGGTCCGCCATCCTGGCGAAGCTCTGGACGTCATCCGGACACTTCGGCCGGACGCCGGCGTGACCATCCGCGATAATGGCGAGGCCGTACCGGCCTTCCCGGCCCTTTTCAACGGGAAGCGCATCGACAGACAGCCGGCGCCGCCTCTTGGACAACCGACATCGAATGGAGGAGTCAGCCATGAGCGCTGAAGTCACTGTACTGAAGGACGGCCTGATGTCCGGAATGGGAGCCGTTGTCAGCGGCGCGGGAACGGGCATCGGTCGCGCGATCGCCCTACGCCTGTGCCAACTTGGCATGGACGTCACCGGCATCGGCCGGCGCGAGGATCCGTTGAAGGACGTCGAGAAAACGGCCAGCAGTATGCCCGGTTCGTTCCGATGGAAGAGCGTCAATGTGCGCGAGAGCGAGAAGCTTGTGGCCAAGATCGCGGAGGCTGGCGAGGCGCACGGGATCGACCTGCTTGTGAACAATGCCGGCGGACAATTCTTCGCTCCGGCGACGAACATCAGCAAGGGAGGCTGGGAGGCGGTCATCGACCTGAACCTGACCGCTGTGTTTGCGGCGACGAAGGCCGCATACCCGTTCCTCAAAGAACGGCAAGGTGCCGTCGTGAATATGAGCCTTTCCGGTGTTGAGCGCGGTTCCATGGGTCTGGCCCATTCCGTCGCAGCACGAGCCGGTGTACTGGGCATGACACGTTCGCTGGCGCTGGAATGGGCCGGGGATGGCATCCGGCTCAACTGCATCGGACCTGGCACCGTCGTTACCGCAGGTCTGTCGGATGAGGCTGCTCGCGAAATGCTCGATACGCTGCTGGAGGCGACACCGATGCATATGGACACGAAAGTTGAGGAGGTGGCCGAACTTACCGCGTTTCTCGCAAGCCCTGCCGGTCGAATGATGACCGGTCAGTTGATCCAGATCGACGGAGGGGCACATATCGGTGCCGGGCTTCACATGATTGAGGCTGACTGATGGGCGCCGCGCCGCTAACGGGCATCACAGTACTCGATCTAAGTCGCGTCCTTGCCGGCCCCATCTGCACCCAGACCCTCGCCGACCTCGGCGCAGAGGTCTGGAAAATCGAGCAGCCGGGCAAGGGCGACGATACTCGCGGCTGGATGCCGCCCGATATCGACGGAGAATCGACCTACTATCTCGCCTGCAACCGCAGCAAAAAATCTGTTGCGCTCGATCTCAAAAATCCAGAAGATCTTGCCGCCTTACATGAACTGGCCGGGCGGGCAGACGTGCTGGTTGAGAACTTTCGGCTTGGTGCCCTGAACTCTTATGGTCTCAACCCGGACAGCCTGTGGGAAACGAATCCCGGCCTGATCTACTGTTCGATTTCCGGTTACGGCCGTACCGGGCCGCGTGCCCGCGAGGGCGGCTACGATTTCACCATCCAGGCCGAGAGCGGCCTCATGGCGATCACGGGCGGGCCAGATGGCTGCCCCATGAAGCTGGGCGTTGCGATTACCGACATCGTGACGGGAATGAACGGGGTCCAGGCCATCCTTGCGGCTCTATTCGCCCGTGAAAGGACAGGACGCGGCCAGCATATTGACCTTTCCCTTTTTGAAAGCGCTGTCGCACTTCTCGCCAATGTGGCGACCGGCCACCTCAATACCGGGCGCGATCCGGGCCGGTTCGGCAACGCCCACGCCACGGTCGTGCCATACCAGCTTTTCGACACAGCCGACGGGACCGTCGCGCTCGCCTGCGGCAATGACGGGCAGTTCCGCAGGCTTTGCGAGGACGTATTCGGCCGCCCCGACCTCGCTGCAGATCCCCGCTATCTGCTTAACCGCGACAGGGTCGACAATCGCGAAACGCTCATCCCCGAACTGCAGCGGCTGTTTGCAACCCGTCCAACCAATGAATGGCTCGCCGAGCTTGATGCTAAGGGCGTGCCTGCCGGTAAGGTGCGATCTGTCGCGGAAGTGTTTACCTCGCCCGAAGTCCAGATACGCGGCCTGGTGCAGGAGGTTCCGGACGAGAGGCACGGCACTGTCCGGCTCGTCAGGTCACCGTTGCGCTTCTCGGACACCGAGGTAATGACCCCAACCGCCCCGCCTCGCCTTGGCGAGCACACTGAAGAGATTCTCGCAACTGTGAGGCCGAGGAAGAGCCACTAGCAACTGCATCTGTCAGACGGCCTGAGAAGCCCATGATTTTTGGGTTTTGCACAGCGCGTTTGCCATTGTGACGAGCTTGCGAGCTACGTTGGTGATGATCACCTTTTGCGGTTTTCCAGCCTGTCGCAGGCGATCTGCGAAGGTTTTCAGCACAGGGTTATGATGGGCGGCGACAAGCGCGGCTTGGAGCATCACGTGTCGCAGCAAGCGACGCCCACCCCCGATGGCCCGTTTTCCTCGCAACATGCCGCTGTCATGTGCGATAGGGGCGAGGCCCGTTAGAGCGGTGGCTTGTTCGCCGGTGATCTGACCAAGTTCCGGCATCTCGGCGATCAGCATCGTGCTTGCGTGCAGGCTCTCATGACTTTCGGCACCCGATTGCATCAAATTTCTGCAGCCGATGTCGTAGTAATGCAGCACCCAGCTGCATCGAACTGGGCACCGAAGGCAGCACCTATAGATTGTCGAAATTGGCGTCCCGGCGGCGCAGTGACTCACCTCGTAGCTTGATTTGATGTCGATCTCGCGACAGACGGTCGAGAACAGCATCAGCTATCACCGGATTGTCGATGAGCGAATGCCAATCGTTGAAGGGACGCTGTCCGACCATGATGGTGGACAGTGTCCCCGCGCGGTCCTCGATGATATCGAAGAGTATCGATTTCTCGCCCTCACTCATCGCGACCTTCCCGAAATCGTCTATCATCATCAGCTTAAATTTTGCCAATTTCTCGCGCTCCCGCAGATAAACACCGTCCGCAAGCGTCATCGAAAGGCTGTAAAGCAGGTCGGACATCTTGAAGTAGCGGGATTTGTGCCCGGCCCGGATCGCGGCCGTCGCGATACAGGCGGCTATCCAGCTTTTCCCAGCGCCGGTCTGGCCGCTGATCAGGATATTCCAAGCGTATGAAATCAAGTCACATTTCAAGAGATCGCGCATGATGGCTGGGTTCAAACCGCGCGCTCCGTGCTGATCAACTCCTCAGGTGCAGCCTTGACCGGCAATTTTGCCTCGTTCAACATTCGGGTCAGTCGGCTCGACGCACGACGCTGTTTCTCGGCGATGAGTAGGGATGCGACCCGCTCAACGAAGGCCATATCGGCGTATTGCATATCACCGGCTTGGCGATCCAGCGTGTCGGCAAAGCCTGACAGCGAAAGCTCGCGCGCCAATGCCACGACGTGTTCATGCTGCATCTTCATCGTCCTCGCTATAATAGCCTGCACCACGGATGTTGCCGGAGGGTGAACATGATGATTTGGGGTCATGACGCTTTGGCCTGATCGGACCGCGCGCGAGGATATGCCGCAATGTGTCCGCGTCGATCTGATTGCGCCGGATGGCCTCGGCACGCCTCGCGCTTTCAGCCGTTCTGTCGTGACCAGGCCGCGCTCCAGCATGGCATTGCGCACGGTGTTCGAGATCGCGTTCGAGGGCAGGTAGCCATCGCCGTTTACCATCCCGGCGTAGAAGCTTGCGATCTCGTCCATGCTGGCGCGTGGTGCGTCTGTGCAGCCCAAAGCCGGTTGCTGCGGTCGAGTGACGGAATGGAAGTCACGAGAAATCAAACAGTTACCGCTTAAGGCGCTGAAATCGTTCAGTTTCGTGATTTCCCCTTTGATCGGCTCATAACCTGAAGGTCGTAGGTTCAAATCCTACCCCCGCAACCAAAATCACACCTAAGATATCCGATAGACAAGCCGATGGCGCTTTCATGCCACCGGCCAGTCGCACGTCTATATCAACGCGATATCTGCGTCCGATAGAATAGGTGCCGCTGATCCTCCCCCAGCGAAGTGCTCCGCCGGTATGTTTTGCAAACGGAGGATCGAGAATTGCATACAAGTAACCGAAGGCGGAAGCGATTGTCTCGAAGTTGCGGCAGGTTGAGGTGCCGATGGGGCAAGGTTTGTCCGGTCTGGACGCGGTCAGGTGTGTCGGCGTTGTCGAACGGACGTATTATCGCTGGCGCAAGCAATATTGCGGAATGGGCGTAGACCATCCGTTCCGACAACGGCCCAGAGCTCATCGCCCGAGCCGTTCGGAACCGGATCAGCGCCGTCGGTGCGAAAACGGCTTACATCGAGCCCGGATCACCTTGGGAGATTGGTTTCGCGTGCTCACTCGGACCAGTGGCGTTCGCACGCTCAATGCGAAGGCTTCAACGCCCGTTTTCGCGCTGAATTGCTGAAAGTTGAAGTCTTCCACAGCCTCCGTGAGGCACAGATCCTGATCGGGCAGTGGGGAGAAAGCACTTCAGGACGAAGCGACCACAAAACGCTTTGGGCTATCGCCCCCGACCCCGGAAATCATTGTCGCGAGGGACCAAGGGCCGGTCATGAATTAACTTCTAACCTGGACCACCCAGGTGGGCTGATCAGGAAAAATACTTGAGCGGGATGCGCAGCTCATAGTCATGGCCTCGACGCGCCCCGGACGACGAGCGCTCGGGAGTCCCGCCGCGCTTCGCAGCGCCGCGTCACGCCAATCTGCTGCCCAGAAGGTCGCCTTCCCGTTCGACGACTGGATAGGCGATGAGCGTAAAGTCGGTGTTGATCTGCTTCAGCGCGCGGATCACCTCCTGATGCTGATTGGTGGTTTGCAGCGCCGCGGGGTTGTTGTTCCGCAGGCGGGCGAGATGGGCGTTTTGCAGCTCTTTCTCGATGATGCGCGTCCGGTCCTTTTCCTCGATCAGTTGCCGGGCCGTTTCGACATCCTCCGTCAGCAAGACATTCAGCGCCAGCCTTGCATTGGATAGCACCCGGTCGTGGAAATCCCTCAGATCGCTGGATCCGTGGTCGGAAAAAACCAGTCCCTGGGCATGCATCTTGCGCGCCTGTTCCAGCAGGTTGACGGCGATCTGGTCCCCGGCGTCTTCGAGATGGTTGGCCAGCGTGGCAATCGACATGCTGCGGCCAAGTTGCTCGGGTGTCAGACGTGTTTCGTTCAGCCGTGCGAGATATATCTTGATCTCGTAATGCATCCTGTCCACGCGGCGCTCGCTCGCGGCAATCCGGTCGGCGGTCGCGGAGTCCCAACTTGCAAAAAGGCTCATGACCGGGCGCAGCATCAGATGCGTTTCCTCGGCCATCCGCAACAGCTCGCGCTGCGCATTGATGATTGCCTGAGAAGGCGCTTCGAGCATGGCTTCGTCAAGCGCGCTTTCCTCTGGATCGGTGTCCGGGCCGTCGGCAGGCAGGACCGCGCTCGCAAGGCGGACAATGACGGGAATGAACGGCAATGCCAGAAGCGCGACCGCACAATTGAATGCAAGATGAAGATTGATGGCTTGTCGCGCTGGGCTGCTGCCGAGCTGGTCCAGCAATGCCGGAGCGCTGAACAGCGCGCCCAATACCACGAGGGCACCGCCGCCCCGGAGGGCAAGGTTGGACAGCATGATCTGCCTCGGACCGCGCTCGGCCTGCCAGGTCAGGACCACCGGGATCAACGCGCCCCCGAAATTCGCGCCGAGCACCATGGTTGCCGCGGCCTGCGCGGGCAGAAGCCCCTGCATGGCGAAGGTGACGAACATGAGCACCGCCGCGATTGACGAGTGCATGGCATAGGTGATGATGGCCGCCAGAAGAAAACCCGAGGCCGGGTCGCTGGTCAGCGGCACCAGGATGGTCTGCACGATCTCGCTGTCCTGCAATGGCTGCGCCGCCGCGCGGATCATGGACAATGAAATCAGAACCAGCGCCAGCCCGATCAGGATGCGGCCCGCCTGCTTGGGCTGGCGGCCGGTCGAGCGCAGGAACAGCGCCACGCCCAGAATCAGCAGCACAGGGGTGACGACGTGAATAGGCAGCAGCAGAATCTGTGCGGCGATGGCCGAGCCCAGATCGGCCCCCAATATGAGCGCCACCCCGGCAGAGATCGCCAGCGTGCCAGTCTCGGCGAAGCCCGCAGTCAACATTGCGACGGCGGTCGAGCTTTGCAACAAAATGGCCGAGACGATACCAGCGCAGACGGCGCTCACCCGCGATCCGGTCGCATGTCGCAGCAACCGACGCAGCGGCGTCATGAAAGCACGCTCGATCCCGGTGCGGATCATCCTGACCGACCACAGCAGCAGCGCGACGGCCCCGGCCAGGTTGATGATGAAAACGATCATGTATGCGAAACTCGAATAGGAAGGATATTGGCTTTTCAACAAAGAATCGCCGCGATAATGTGGTTTGTCCAACATTTTTTCTTGCATTCACGGTCAAGCTCCAACAATCTTTCCCTATCTGATAGGCCAGTGAAGGAACTTAACGGTTCGATGCAGCTCGAGGAGTTTCAGGTCCAGCCCGCAACCCGTCTGCGAAAGGCAGAACGGCGCAAGCAGATCCTGCTCGAACTGCGGCTGCGCCAGCATCTGCGTATCTCGGACCTGGCCGAACGTTTCGGCGTTTCGACGGAAACGGTCCGCCGCGATCTTGACGACCTGGCCGGCGAGGGTCTGATCGATCGTGCACATGGCGGCGCTTCTCAGCCTGTGCCGGGCACCTATCCGTCGCTGGATGAGCGTCAGCGCAAGAGCCTTGAGGAACGCGAAAGGATCGGACGGCTTGCGGCCTCGATGGTGCGGGCGGGCGAGACGCTGATGATCGATTCCGGCTCGACCACAATGCAGATGGCGCGGTTTCTGGCCTTTGCAAACACGGCCTGCCGGGTCATCACCAATTCGCTGCCCATCGCCATCACCATGGGGAACAGCGAGGCGGCGCATGTGATGCTGTGTCCCGGCGAATATCTGCCCCGCGAATCCGCAGTGGTCGGGGATGAGACGCTGGAATTCCTGCGCCGCTATCAGGTTGACCGGACGGTGATCGGTGCAACTGCCCTGGCCGAGGATGGTATCTTTGAATCGGTCAGCGGCTTCGCAGCGGTCAAGCAGACGATGCTGGCGCAGGCCGGGCATTCTGTCCTGCTGATCCACGGCGGAAAATTCGGTGCCTCGGGTTTTCGCAAAGCGGCCGAGCTGAAGGAACTGAGCACCGTAGTCGTCGATCGGGCAATGCCGCCGGCATTGGCGCGGGCGATGAAAACCGCACAGGTCGAGGTTCGGGTGGCCAGATGACGACAGTAACGTTCACCCGGAGAGGGTTTACAACAAGGAGGAGGAAGACATGAACAATGTGACATTCGCTGCGACGGCTGTTATCGGCGCGCTTCTGGCGCTTGGGACCGCCGCGCAGGCGCAGGAATGCGAGCGTGGCGATCTCGATGCGCGTTTCTGCGATACGGATGGCGACCTGATCGCGGACATCCCGACGGACGAAGCGCAATTGCAGGACCCCGACACGCTGATTTTCGCCTATACGCCGGTCGAGGATCCGGCGGTTTATGAAACCGCCTGGGCGGATTTCCTGGCGCATCTGGAAAGCGAAACCGGCAAGAGCGTCCAGTTCTTCCCTGTGCAATCCAACGCCGCCCAGATCGAGGCGATGCGGTCCGGCCGCCTTCATATTGCCGGCTTCAATACCGGGTCGAACCCGCTTGCGGTCAACTGTGCAGGCTTCAGGCCGTTCACAATCATGGCCGCGCCCGATGGCAGCTTTGGCTATGAGATGGAGATCATCACCTATCCCGATTCGGGTATTACCGAGATTGAGGATCTGAAGGGCAAGGAAGTCGCCTTTACCGCGCCGACCTCGAATTCCGGCTTCAAGGCCCCCTCGGCGATCCTGAAGGCGGATTACGGGATGGAAGCAGAGACGGACTTCACCCCGGTCTTCTCGGGCAAACACGACAATTCGGTTCTGGGTGTTGCGAACAAGGACTATCCCGCCGCGGCCATCGCCAATTCCGTGATGACCCGCATGATCGAACGCGATGTGGTCAGCGCGGATCAGATCGTTTCGATCTACAAATCCGAGACCTTCCCGACCACCGGCTATGGCGTTGTCAATAACCTCACGCCCGAACTGCAGGAAAGCATTCGCAACGCGTTCTTCAACTTCGACTGGGAAGGCACCTCGCTGCAGGAAGAGTTCGAAAAGAACGGCGAGGGCCAGTTCATCGAGATCAACTACAAGGATTACTGGGACGTGATCCGCAAGATCGATGAAGCCAACGGCGTCAGCTACGCCTGCCAGTGATCCGGGTTGAATGATCCGGCAAACCGATCGGCGCGGCCCGTCGCGGCCGCGCCACAAGAAGTACTGGGGACAGGGCGGCGAATGCTGAAGCTGAAGAAACTGGTCAAGACCTATGCCACCGGGGATCAGGCGCTGAAATCCATCGATCTCGAGGTGCCGGACGGGCAGGTGCTGGCCCTCATCGGCCCGTCAGGGGCCGGTAAATCGACCATGATCCGCTGCATCAACCGTCTGGTCGAGCCGACCAGCGGCGAGGTCTGGATTGATGATCTGGAAATCACCCATTTGTCTTCCGGCAAGCTGCGGCGCGCGCGGCGCAAGATGGGCATGATCTTTCAGGAATATGCCTTGGTCGAACGCCTGACAGTGATGGAGAACGTGCTGTCTGGCCGGCTCGGCTATGTCGGCTTCTGGCGGTCGCTGACGCGGCGTTATCCGCAAAAGGATGTGGACGAAGCGTTTCGCCTTCTGGACCGCGTGGGTCTGGTGCATATGGCCGACAAGCGCGCCGACGAATTGTCGGGCGGCCAGCGGCAGCGCGTCGGCATCTGCCGGGCGCTGATCCAGGATCCCAAGCTTTTGCTTGTCGATGAGCCCACCGCCTCGCTTGACCCCAAGACCTCGCGCCAGATCATGCGGCTGATCTGCGAGCTTTGTGAGGAACGCGGCCTGTCCGCGATCATCAACATTCACGATGTCGCGCTGGCCCAGATGTTCGTGTCGCGTATCGTCGGGCTCCGCTTTGGCGAGATTGCCTTTGACGGCTCTCCCAAGGCACTGACACCGGAAGTGCTCACACAGATCTACGGCGAAGAGGACTGGGAGGCGACGATACAGAAGGAAGAAGAACAGCAGGAGGCCGCGTCGTGACCGCCTCGACCGAGCTTCAGGCCGTCCTCGGCAAGCCCTGGCGAAAGCCGCCGCTGATCCGCAGCCGGGCCTTGCGCTGGGCGCTCGGCGTCGGGTTCGTGGTCTATCTCATCCTCGCAATCTCGACGATCCCGGTCGATTGGGGCCGTGTCTATGAAGGGCTGGACCGTGGCTGGCAATTCATCACCGCTTTCGCGCGCCCTGATTTTACGTCGCGTTCGACGGATATCTGGACGGGGCTAGAGGAAAGCATCGTCATGACGGTGGCGGCATCGGTGGTGGGCATCGCGATCTCGATCCCAATCGGGCTCGGCGCGGCGCGCAATATCGCGCCGCTCCCGGTCTATCTGATCTGCCGCTCGATCATTGCCGTGTCCCGCGCGCTTCAGGAAATCATCGTCGCGATCCTCCTGGTGGCCATCTTCGGCTTTGGTCCGCTGGCCGGGTTCCTGACGCTGTCATTCGCCACGATCGGCTTTCTGTCCAAGCTGCTGGCCGAGGAAATCGAATCCATGGATCGCAGCCAGTCCGAGGCTGTCCGCGCCACAGGTGCGCGCTGGGGCCAGTGGATCAATTACGGCGTTCAGCCGCAGGTCATGCCCCGGCTGATCGGACTGTCCATGTATCGGATCGACATCAACTTCCGCGAAAGCGCCATTCTCGGCCTGGTCGGCGCGGGCGGCATCGGAGCCACGCTGAATACGGCCTTTGACCGCTATGAATACGACACCGCCGCCGCCATTCTCATCCTGATCATCGTGATCGTCATGGCGCTGGAATATCTGTCCGGCGTCATCCGTGCGAGGGTTCAGTGATGCCGACCATCCAACAAGACGGCAAGCAGCTCTGGCGCCGGCGCACCACCGGCAAAGCCATGCTGCACTGGTTCGGCTGGCTGATCGGCGTGGCGGTCTTCGTGTATTGCTGGCTGCGCATCTCGGAAGCGACGACCTGGTTCTTCGTGCAGGATGCGCCGCGCATCGCCGGAGATATCTGGACCCGGGCAACGCCGCCGAGATGGGAATATGTCACCCAGCTCGGCAAGCCGATCTGGGACACGCTGAACATCGCCACGCTGGGCACGCTGATCGCGCTGTGCCTTGCGGTGCCGGTGGCTTTTCTGGCGGCGCGCAACACCACACCGTCGGCCTATTTCATCCGGCCTCTGGCGCTGCTGATCATCGTGGCCACGCGCTCGATCAATTCGCTGATCTGGGCATTGCTGCTGATTGCGATCATCGGGCCGGGCGTGCTGGCCGGCGTGGTTGCCATCGCCATCCGCTCGATCGGCTTCTGCGCCAAGCTGCTTTACGAGGCGATCGAGGAAATCGACCGTAGCCAGGTCGAGGCAATCACTGCAACTGGCGCTTCTCGCTGGCAGGTCATGGCCTATGGCATCGTGCCGCAGATCCTGCCTGCTTTCGCCGGAATCGCTGTTTTCCGCTGGGACATCAATATTCGCGAATCCACCGTGCTGGGATTGGTGGGAGCAGGCGGGATCGGGCTTCAGCTGTCGTCATCGCTGAATGTGCTGGCATGGCCTCAGGTCAGCCTGATCCTGCTTGTGATTTTGTTCGCCGTGGTCATCAGCGAATGGGTGTCGGCAAAGGTGCGCGGAGCAATCATATGATGGAGCTGGCCGAGGCTTTCGCCGCCTATGAGGCCGCGCGCGACCGGCTTCCGCAACCCTCGCGCCATGGGGCGGCCCGGGCGGCCTCCGATCTGTCCGAGATCGCGGACCGCTTCGACGTCTTCCTGCTGGATGCATTCGGCGTGCTGAATATCGGTGAATGCGCCATTCCCGGCGTGGTCGAACGCCTGCAGTCGCTGCGTGACGCCGGCAAGACGCTGATGGTCGTGTCGAACGCCGCCAGCCTGCCGCATGAGATGCTGATGCGGAAATACGCGGCACTCGGCTATGATTTCGCGCCGGGCGATGTCATCACCAGCCGCAAGGCGATGATGGCCGCACTGGAGACCGCGCCTCCTCGTCGCTGGGGCCTGATGTCCAGCCGCGCCGCCGGGCTGGGCGAGCTGGCCACGCTGGATACCGAATATCTCGAAGACGAAGGATCGGTTTACGATCGCGCCGAGGGGGTGCTGATGGTCGGCACGGCCGGTTGGACCGAGACACGGCAGCGCCTGCTGGAAGACAGTCTGCGGAACGATCCGCGCCCGGTTTGGGTCGGGAATCCCGATATCGTCGCCCCGCGCGAGAACGGGTTCTCGCAAGAGCCCGGTTATTTCGCGCATCGCCTTGCCGATGCCACCGGCATCGCGCCGCAATTCTACGGCAAGCCGTTCGGAAATATCTTCGATCTGGCGTTGGCGCGGCTGCCGGCAGATATCCCCCTCGACCGTATCCTGATGGTCGGAGATTCGCCCCATACCGACATCCTGGGCGCGAACACAGTCGGGATCGCCTCGGCGCTGGTGGCGGGCTATGGTTTTCTCGGCGGCGCGCCCGCGCGCGCCTATCTGGATGTAGCGGGAATTTACCCTGACTTCGTTCTCGACCGGCCCTGAGACGCGACGACTTATTTCAATCCGGCCCGGCGCCCGGATCGAAGCCGCGCTTCACCGAGCTGCGGAGTTGCAGCCTCGGGCGAAGCCGCAGCTCTTCCATGCTGTCTTGCGCCGGCTCTGACAGCAGCCATGTCACGCTTTCGGCGGCAATCTCTGCGATGGGCTGGCGGAACGAGGTCAGCGCATAACCTTCCCAGCCCGCCTGAGGGATATCGTCGAACCCGATCACCGATAGGTCGTCAGGGATGCGCAGCCCCAGCCGCCAGCGGGCCGCGTCCATGAGCCCGCAGGCCATCAGATCGGTGGTGCAGAAGATGCCGTCCGGCCGGTCCTTTGCGGTCAGCAGCGACATGCCCAGTTCCAGCCCGGTCTCATACGACGTAGCCCCGACACGGTGCTGCACCCAGTCGATGCCGGTCTCGTCTGCTGCTTCGCGAAAGCCGCGCTCTCGCTCCAGGAGGCTGGGCGTGTTCGCGCAGGAGCTGGCAAGGGCCAGCCTGCGGCAGCCGGCGGCGCGCAGCATTGCCACGGCCTGCCGCCCGGCATCGGCATCGGCCAGCCGGACCAGAAGCGCACCGGGGTGATCTCCGTCGCGATTGATCAGCACCAGCCGCATTCCGTTGCGCTGGCAAGTCTCGGCCAGCGATCGCGCCGGCATGCCGGACAGGAAGATCGCCGCATCCGTGCGATAGCTGATCGCCTGCAGCAGAGCCTCTTCGACACTGGCATGCGAACGGTCCGTATTGATGACCAGCGCCAGCTTGCCCGCCCGTTGCAGCGCCGCGGTCAGCTCGGCCAGAAGCTGCGCCCTGTAGGGTGTGCCGATCTCGGCCGAGATCAGCGCGACCATGCCGGATTCGTTGCGGATCAGCCCGCTGGCCAGACGGTTGACCCGATAGCCAAGCTGATCCGCCGCTTTCAGGATCTTGGCGCGGGTCTCGGGCGCGATGCTGGCGCCGGGGGTGAAGCAGCGCGAGACCGCCGCGCGTGAAACACCGGCAAGCTCGGCCACGTCCTTGGCGCTGGCGGGGGTTCTGGGCATGAGATCTCCTATCTGATCGATTGCCTGCACAGCATTGCAAGATGACACCATAAAGAGGTTTTATGACAATATGATTATAGGAATAGAATCAGTTGACGCAGAGCCATATTCTGCCCGAAGCTGATGAACAGCATTGCAGATTAATCTGCATCCTGCGCAAGGGGAGGGGAATATGCATATCAAGACAGCCGCAATCGCAACTGGGGCGGCGCTGGGTCTTTCGGGTGGAATGGCAGCGGCGGCAGAGCTGAACCTGATCTGTTCCGCCGATGTTGTGATCTGCGAGAAGCTGGTGACGGAGTTCGAAGCCGGTCATTCCGACATCAACGTCAACATGGTTCGCCTGTCCTCGGGCGAGGCCTATGCCAAGGTCCGCGCCGAGGGACGCAATCCTCAGACCGACCTGTGGTGGGGCGGCACCGGCGATCCCCATCTTCAGGCGGCGCATGACGGGCTGACCGCTGAATACAGATCGGAGCTGCTGCCAGAGCTTCAGGACTGGGCCGTCGAACAGGCGGAAACCTCGGAATACCGGACCGTCGGTGTCTATAGCGGCGCGCTGGGCTGGGGCTATAATACCGAGATCCTCGCCGAGAAGGGCATCGAAGGCCCAGCCTGCTGGGAGGATTTGCTGGATCCCGCGCTGAAGGGCGAGATCCAGATCGCCGATCCGAACTCTTCGGGCACGGCCTATACGACGCTTGCGACTCTGGTTCAGCTGATGGGCGAGGACGAGGCTTTTGAGTTCCTCAAACAAATGAACGAAAACGTCGCGCAATATACGAAATCCGGATCGGCCCCCGTAAAGGCTGCCGCGCGGGGCGAGACCGGGCTTGGCATCGTCTTCATGCATGATGCCGTGTCGCAATCGGTCGAGGGCTTTCCGATACAGGTCATGGCCCCCTGCGAAGGGACCGGATACGAAGTCGGCTCGATGTCGATCATCGAGGGTGCGCAGAACCCGGACGAGGCCAAGATATTCTATGACTGGGTGCTGACTGCCGAGGCGCAGAACCTGATGCCCGAGGCCGGTTCGTTCCAGCTGCCCTCGAACAAATCCGCCACCGCTTCCGAGCATGTGCCGGATCTCAGCGAGGTGAAGCTGATCGACTATGACTTTGCCGAATACGGCTCTGCCGATCGCCGCAAGGAATTGCTGGCCCGCTGGGATGCCGAGATTGGCGGGCAGGCGGCGCAGTAACGCTGTCGATCTGGCCGGGCAGGGCGCTTCGTCCGACCCGGCCCTCATGTAAGCAACGAACGGGCAAGCGCCGGGATGACTGCGGATAACAGGCGGCTGGACTGGATCATCGGCGCTGCGGCCTTGGCGCTGCTGTTGCTGCCCTGGTACAAGATCCGGGGCGGGTTCTTCGGACTTGACTGGCTGGCCGATCTGGGCAGCGATCCCGATCTGTGGCCGGGCATTTTTCAGGCGGCGATCGGGCGCTGGCAGCTTTGGCCGGTGCTGCTGCTGCTGGCGCTGTCGGTATGGCTGCGGCTGGCCCGGCCATCGGGCGGCGACAGGGGGCGCTGGCTGATCCGTATCGGTGCGGCCGGTCTGATCTGGATGATCGCCGAAGGCCTGTCGGTCGGGATGCGGGGCTGGAACTGGGGCCTGCTGGAGATCATGTTCGGCGAGGCCAAGGGGCAACCGGCCTTCGGTGCCGGCGCGGTCATCCTTGCGCTGTTCTTCACTTGCCTCATCTCGTTCGGCGCGGCAGAGCGTGGCGCGCTGAAGGGCGATGCCTTCGTGCTGACCTCGATCGCGCTGCTGATCCTGCTGGTCGGCAGCTTCGTTTTCTATCCGATCCTGTCGATCTTCACCGGCGCGTTTCAGGATTTCGACGGCTCTTTCACCACCGAAGGCGTGCGCAAGAATATCGCCGACCCCAAGATCTGGAGCCTCGCCTGTCTGGGCGGCGGCACCTGCGGCGTGGCTTGGCGCACCTTCTTTCTGGCAATCTGCACCGCGACCGCCACGACGCTGCTTGGCCTGGCCTTCGCACTTGTCGCGACACGCACCCGTTTTCCCTTCAAGAAAAGCCTCCGCCTGCTGACGGTGCTGCCAATCATCACCCCGCCTTTCGTCGTCGGGCTTGCGCTGATCATGTTGCTGGGCCGTTCCGGCACGCTGACGCAGCTGATCGAGGATGCGACCGGATGGGAGCTGGGTCGCTGGCTTTACGGCCTCACCGGAATCTGGCTGGCGCAGGTGCTCAGCTTCACGCCGATTTCTTTCCTTGTGCTGATTGGTGTGGTCGAGGGGGTCAGCCCCTCGATGGAAGAGGCCTCGCAGACCCTGCGCGCCGGGCGCTGGCGCACCTTTCGCCGGGTGTCGCTGCCCTTGATGGCGCCGGGGCTGGCCAATGCCTTTCTGATCGGGTTCATCGAAAGCATGGCGGATTTCGGCAATCCGCTGGTGCTGGGCGGATCTGGCGGGGTGCTGTCGACCGAGATTTTCTTCTCGGTGGTCGGCGCGCAGAACGATCCCTCGCGTGCCGCGGTCCTGGCCGCGGTGCTGTTGTTTTTCACCCTGTCGGCATTCCTGGCCCAGAGGCTGTGGCTGACCGGCCGCAATTTCGCCACGGTCGGCGGCAAGGGCGATGGCGGCAATCATGCCCTACTGCCCGCCCGTGTCGCATGGCCGGTGATCGGCGTCGTGACGCTATGGAGCCTGTTTACGGTGATCGTCTATGCGATGATCCTGTTCGGCGGCTTCGTGAAGCTGTGGGGTCTGGATCACACGCTGACGCTGGACCATTACATCCGCGCCTTCGGCATCAGCTTCGAAGGCGGTCTCCGCTGGACCGGGGTGGCGTGGGACAGTTTCTGGACCACGATGATCATCGCGCTGATCGCAGCGCCGCTGACGGCAACGGTCGGGCTGCTGACCGGCTGGCTGATCTCGCGCCAGAACTTCCCCGGCAAGGCGGTGTTCGAATTCGTCCTGATGATGAGCTTTGCGATCCCCGGCACGGTCATCGGCATCAGCTATATCATGGCCTTCAACCTGCCGCCGATCCAGATGACGGGCACCGCGCTGATCCTGATCGTCTGCTTCGTGTTCCGCAACATGCCAGTGGGCGTGCGCGGCAGCGTGGCGGCCATGGCGCAGCTTGACGGCAGCCTTGACGAGGCATCGCTGACGCTGGGCGCCAATTCCGGTCGCACGCTGCGCAGGGTCATCCTGCCGCTGCTCCGGCCCGCGATCATGGCGGCGCTGGTCTATAGCTTCGTGCGCGCGATCACCTCGATCTCGGCCGTGATCTTCCTCGTTTCGGCGAAATACAACATGGCGACGGCCTATATCGTCGGGCTGGTCGAGAACGGCCAATACGGCGTTGCCATCGCCTATTCCTCGGCGCTGATCGTGGTGATGATCGCCGTCATCGGCAGCTTCCAGCTGCTGATCGGCGAACGCCGCCTGCGCCGCCGCACAGATGCAGCCATCGCCAAGGAGGCCATGACGTGACCAACCCGCAACGAGGCGCAGTCGAATTCCGCGCGGTGCGCAAGGATTATGGCGCCTTCACGGCGATCCCGAAGCTGGACCTGACGATCGAGCCGGGGCAGCTGGTGACGCTTCTGGGCCCCTCGGGCTGCGGCAAGACGACCACGCTGCGGATGCTGGCCGGGCTGGAAACCCCGACCGACGGCACGATCAGGATCGGCGGTCAGGATGTCACGCGTCTGCCCGCGAACCGGCGCGACGTGACCATGGTGTTCCAAAGCTACGCGCTGTTTCCGCATATGAGCGTTATAGACAACATCGCCTATGGGCTGGAATCCGACGGCACCAGACCCGCACGAGCGCGCGAGATGGCGCAGGCCGGGCTGGAACTGGTCGGGCTGTCGGGCCTTGGCGACCGGCTTCCGTCCGAGCTTTCGGGCGGCCAGCAGCAGCGTGTCGCCGTCGCCCGTGCGCTCGTGCTGGAGCCGCAGGTCCTGTTGCTGGACGAGCCGCTGTCAAATCTGGATGCCCGCCTTCGCCGCCGCGTGCGCACCGAGATCCGCGAATTGCAGCAGCGGCTGGGCTTTACCGCCGTTTATGTCACCCATGATCAGGATGAGGCGCTGGCGGTGTCCGACCGGATCGTGGTGATGAAGGACGGCGTGGTTGCGCAGGACGGCACGCCACGCGAGCTTTATGAAAGCCCGGCCTCGGAATTCATCGCGGATTTCATCGGCGAGGCGAATGTCATCGACTGTCAGGTGCTGGTCGTGACCGGGGGTCAGGCCCGGGTCAGCGTCGGCGGCGTGGAAACCTTCTTGCCGGCGCGCGGCGTGGCACCGGGACCCGCCCGGCTGGCGGTGCGCCCCGGCGCGTTCAGGCTTTCCGGTGACGGACAAGGCCTGGAAGGCCGTGTCGCGACCGCAGCCTATCTCGGGGACCATATAGAATACGAGATCGAAACCGCGGCGGGGCCGCTTTTCGTCATCGATGATACCAGCTCTGCCGCCGTCGCCCCCGGATCGGGGATCCGGCTGCAATTTCGCGGCGTCGGCGTGGCGCTGATCGCATGAGGGCAGAGCAATGGAATTGAGAGAGCTCGACTTGCGGGTCCGGCTGACCGCGATGGAACACGCCGCGCGTGAAGCAGGTGATCTGGCGCTGCGCTATTTCCGCAAGCGCGACCTTCTCGATATCGAGACGAAACGCTCGCTGACCGACATGGTCTCGCTTGCGGACCGCGAGGTCGAGACACTGATCCGCAACCGGCTCTTGTCCGAATTCCGCGATGACGCGTTCCTTGGCGAAGAGCACGGCATGACCGGTGGGCTCAACTGCCTGACATGGGTGATCGACCCCATCGACGGAACGGCGCCATTCCTGAACGGGCTGCCGGGATGGTGCGTCTCGATCGGGCTGAGGGATGCCAGCGGCCCGCTTTTGGGCGCGATTTACGCGCCTGTGCTGGACGAGCTTTACCTCGGTGGGCGGGGGCAAGGCGCCACGCTGAACGGCAAGCCGGTGCGGGTGACCGACCGCTTCGATCTGAGCACCGGGCTTCTGGGGATCGGCGCGAATGACCGTATCGACCCGGCCCGGTTTGGCCGTTTCTGTCAGGATCTTTCGGCGCAGGGGATCGCTCATGTGCGCTATGGGTCCGGTGCGCTGATGCTGGCTTTCGTGGCCGCCGGGCGTCTGGTCGGTTATTGCGAGCCGCGCATGTCGATCTGGGACTGCCTCGCCGGCTATGCGCTGATCGAGGCGGCGGGCGGGCGCGTCGCACCCTGCGCGGATGCGGAGCTCCGTGGCATCGGCTTTCCCGTCCTCGCGGCCATCCCTGGGGATTACGACAGGCTTTCAGCTTTGACTGCGTTCGACGATCCGGGCTGGAACAACGCCGCCGCGCCTGCGGGAACACGCCCGGCGTGATCCGGCAGCGCCATGACCCTCATCCGTTCCGGACGATCAGACGCCCGGGCAGAAATGCGCTGCTGCTGCGCTGCCCGTTCAAAACCTCAAGCAGGCTTTCGCACATCGCCGTAATCGGCTGACGATAGGTCGTCAGCGCATAGGAGGGCGCCGCCGCCAGAGGAATATCGTCGAACCCGGTCACGGCGATTTCCGCCCCCGTCCCGCGCAGGTTGCGGACAGCGTCGCTCACCCCGATCGCCAGAATATCGTTCTCGCAAACCATCACATCGGGCAGACCCTTCTGCGCCGAGTCGGTCAGCAGCGCCTCGGCGGTATTGATCGCGGACTGAAAATCATAGCCGCTGGTATGGCGCGCCGGCACGACATAGCCGGTCTTGGAGCGCCAGTAATCGGTGAAGCTGTCCAGCCGGTGCAGCTTGGCCGATTGCGTATCCGGCCCGGCGATGAAGGCGGGGCGGCGATAGCCGCGCGCCAGCAGGTGATCCGCGATCTCGCGCATCGCCAATACGTCGTCGCAGGCAATGGTCAGCGTGTTCGGGTTGCTGCTGTAGCGTGCAAAGACGACCAGCTTTTTCACCCGCCGCGCCCCAAGCGCGGTGTCCAGAACGCGGTCGTCGAACCGCGTCCCGATCATCACTGCCGCGTCGACCCGTCGCTGGCTCGCCGCCAGCAGCGCAGCCGAGGCATCTTCGCTTTCCGACATGTTCACTAGCAGCGAGCCCCAGCCATGCGACCACAGGATCCGTGTCAGCCGCTCCAGCAGCACAAGCTTGTGCGGGTTGTTGAAGTCATTGGTGATCAGCGCCACCAGATGCGACCTGTCCGATGCCAGCGAGGCCGCCAGAAGATCCGGCGCATAGCCCAGTCTCTCAGCCGCCGCCATCACCCTTTCCCGGCTCTTGCGTGAGATAGAGGCATCTTTCTTGAAGGCCCGCGCCACAGTCCAGCGGGACACGCCCGCTGCCTCGGCCACGTCGTCGGCGGTGATAGCACGCGCCGTGTCGAGTTGGTTCGTTATATCGGTCATAGGCCCAGCTTACCCCGACGCGGCGCGCGCGGGAAGAAATTTGCACGCGCGAGCATATTTTTCTTGCACGCGCGTGCAGAATCGCTCAGCTTGGGCGCTAACAGACAGCTTGCGATGATTCGAGGGAGGGGTGCAGAATGATGAAGGTAGCGTTGCTTGGGGCCGGCCGGATCGGTCAGGTCCACGCGAAATCCATAACCGCCCATGACGGATCTCGGCTTGTCGCCGTGGCCGACGCCATCCCCGAAGCAGCGCGCAAGCTGGCCGGGCAGATCGGCGCCGAAGTCAGAAGCATCGACGATATCCTGGCCGATGACGAAATCGACGCAGTGCTTATTGCGACCTCGACCGACACCCATTCCGACCTGATCGAGCGCGCCACCGCGGCAGGCAAGGCGGTGCTGTGCGAAAAGCCCGTCGATCTGTCGCTGGACCGTGCGCTTGCCACTCTGAAAACCGCCGAGGCCAGCGGCCAGCCTGTCATGGTCGGCTTCAACCGGCGTTTCGATCCGCAATTCGCCGCGCTCAAGGCCGCCTATGACGCGGGAGAGATCGGCAAGGGCGAGCTCCTGTCGATCACCTCATTCGATCCAGCGCCGCCGCCCATCGACTATATCAAGGTCTCCGGCGGACTGTTCCGGGACATGATGATCCATGATTTCGATATTGCCTGCTGGATCTTCGGCGGCCCGCCCGCGCGTGTCAGCGCCACGGGCAGCGCCATGGTCGATCCTGAAATCGGCACGGCGGGCGATGTCGATACCGCCGCCGTCATCCTGCAATGGGACGATGGGCGCATCTGCGTCATCAAAAATTCGCGCCGGGCCGGTTACGGCTATGACCAGCGGATCGAGCTGCTCGGCTCGGAGGGGCTGCTTTCGGCCAAGAACATGCTGGAAAACACCGTCGAAAAGATCACCGCAAGCGGCGCCAGCGCCGCCAAGCCAGTCTATTTCTTCCTCGAACGCTATATGCGCGCCTACGAAATCGAATGGACCGCCTTTATCGACGCGCTCCAATCCGGCGCTGCGATGCCGGTCACCCTGCGCGAAGGCGTCGCCGCGCTGGCCTGCGCCGAGGCGGCCACACGCTCGGCGCAATCCGGCGACAGCGTAGCGATCACGCCCGACATGCTGGGGGCGGAATGATGCGCCAGACCGGATGCTGCACCTGGATTTTCGGCGGCGAGGATCTGACCGCCATCGCCGCCCGCGCCCGGCGCGCGGGGCTGGACGGGGTCGAGCTGCATGGCGATGTCGACGGGATCGACCCGGCCAAGGCGGGACGCATCTTCGCGGAACACGGGCTGACGGTATTTTCCATCACCCCCGGCGACGCCGATATCTCGCATCCCGAAAAGGAAGTCCGCGACGCTGCGGTGGCCTATTACGAAAGGCTGATCGACTGGGCGGGGCGGCTGGGTCAACCCGACGGCCTGCCGCGCATCTCCTGTCACGGCCTCGTGCAGCGCATCCGCCCGATCAGCGATCAGGCGACCGAGGATGCGCATCTCGCCGACAGCACCCGCCGCATCTGCGCCCTCGCACAACAGGCAGGGCTGCCGGTCGTGTTCGAGATCCTGAACCGCTACGAATCTCATCAGATCCGCACCGTCGCCGAGGGGCTGGCGCTGCTGGAACGTGTCGGCGCATCGAATTTCAGCCTGCTGCCCGACGCCTACCACATGAATATCGAAGAGGCCGACCCCGCCGCCGCCCTGCTTGCGGGTGGCGACCGGATCGGGCTCTATCACGTCGCAGATTCCAATCGCGGCGGGATCGGAGACGGTCATATCGATTTCGCCGCCCAATTCGCCGCGCTGGACCGGATCGGATATGACGGCCCGGTCATCATCGAACCCGCCGCCCCCGGTCCCGACCCGTTCACCACTGACAAGGGCGCGGGCTATCGTGATACGCTCGAACAGATTCTGGCCCGCTCGGTCCAGGCCATCCGGCGGATCGAGCAGGCCAATCCATCCGGCGCGTTACGCGCTGGCTGAAAAGGGCGTGGAGGAACGCCCGCACATCACCAATGGGAGGAGAACCATGAAACATCTTTTTGCAGCTTCCGCCATGACGTTGGCCCTCGCGGCCCCGTCTCTGGCACAGGACATCGTCGTCGTGGCGCATGGTCAGGCCAATGACCCGTTCTGGTCGGTCGTCAAGAACGGCGCCGCCAAGGCCGGCGAGGATACCGGCGCGAGCGTCGATTTCCGCTCGCCCGAGACCTTCGACATGGTCCAGATGAGCCAGCTCATCGACGCCGCCGTCAACCAGGAACCCGACGGGATCGTCGTGTCGATCCCCGATGGCGACGCACTCGGGCCGTCGATCCAGCGCGCGGTCGAGGCCGGGATTCCGGTCATCTCGATGAATTCCGGCGGCGATGTCGCCGCCGATCTCGGGGTGATTCTGCATGTCGGCCAGTCCGAATATGACGCGGGCGTCGCAGCCGGAGAAGAGCTTGCCGCGCTTGGCGGCACCAAGGGCATCTGCGTCAACCAGGAGGTCGGCAACGTCGCGCTCGACCAGCGCTGCGAGGGCTTTGCCGAAGGCTTCGGCAATCCTGTCGAGGTGGTGCCGACACAGGCCGACCCGACCGAGGTTCAGTCCAAGGTTCGCGCCGCGCTCGAATCCGATCCCGAAGTGGACACCATTCTCGGTCTCAGCGCGCCGCTGGTGGGCGAGCCGTCGATCGACGCCGTCGAGGCCGTCGGCCGGGACGATGTGCTGATCGCGACTTTCGACATGTCGGCAGGTTTCCTCGAGGCCGTTGCCGATGGCCGCGCCACCTTCGCCATCGACCAGCAACAATTTCTTCAGGGTTATCTGCCGGTCAGCTTCCTGGCGCTCAATGCGAATTACGGGCTGATGCCGGCGGGCGACGTGCCCTCCGGGCCGAACCTCGTCACGCAGGACAAGGCCGAACAGGTGGTCGATCTTTCCGCCGAAGGCATCCGCTGATCGAAGGCGGGCGCGCGCGATGATTTAAGGCGCGCGCCCGCAACTGACACGCAGTGATTATCAGGGTGGAGGACCCCATGACGACGGACGCCACGAATACGGCGGACGAACGGATCAAGTCCGAATCGTTCGCGACCCGCTTGATGAAGCGACCCGAGCTTGGCGCCATTGGCGGTGTCATTCTGGTCACGATCTTCTTTCTGATCACCGCCGACAGCACCATGTTCACCCTGTCCGGCATCATGAATTTCATGACCCCAGCCGCGCAGCTTGGCATATTGGGTATCGCCGCCGCGATGCTGATGATCGGCGGAGAATTCGACCTCTCCATCGGCTCCATGGTGGCCTTCACCGGGCTGATCTTCGGTGTGCTTGCCGTGAATATGGGATTGCCGCTGATCGTGGCCATCCCGGTGACCCTGCTGGCCGCAGCGGCGATGGGGGCGCTGAACGGCTATGTCGTCATCCGCACCGGCCTGCCCAGCTTCATCGTCACGCTGGCCTTTCTGTTCATCCTGCGCGGTGCGTCTCTGGTGGGGCTGAAGCTGTTCACCGGCGGCTCGACCCAGCTTCGCGGCGTGCGCGACGCGGTGGAGAACGACTTTCTCACGCCGATCTTCTCGGGCGACGCCTTCCCCGGTCTCTTCACCTGGCTGGCCGAGCGTGGCATCGTCGACAGCTTCAACTCCGGCGCGCCGAAAGTGCCGGGAATCCCGGTCGAGATCCTGTGGTTCATCGCCATGGCGCTGGTCTGCACCTTCGTCCTGCTGCGCACGCCCGCCGGCAACTGGATCTTCGCCACCGGCGGCGACGACAACGCCGCTGCCAATTCCGGCGTGCCCGTCAAGCGGGTCAAGATCTCGCTCTTCATGCTGACCGCCTGCGCCGCCGCTCTGGTCGCGATCATCACCGTGATCGACGCCGGGTCAACCGATGCGCGGCGCGGCTTCATGAAGGAGTTCGAGGCGATCATCACCGCGGTGATCGGCGGCTGCCTGCTGACCGGCGGTTATGGCTCGGCCATCGGCGCCTTCTTCGGAGCGATCATCTTCGGCATGGTCACCATTGGCCTGACCTATACCGATTTCGATCAGGACTGGTTCCAGGTCTTCCTGGGCGGCATGCTGCTGCTGGCGGTGGTCTTCAACAATGTCATCCGCAAGCGCGTGACGGGGGAACGTTGAGATGTCCGATCCCATCATCCACATGGAAAACATCAAGAAGCATTTCGGCAATGTCATCGCCCTGAACGGCGTGACCTTCGATGTGCGCCCCGGCGAATGCCACTGCCTTCTGGGCGATAACGGCGCCGGCAAATCCACCTTCATCAAGACCATGTCCGGCGTTCACAAGCCGACCTCGGGCGAGATCTTCTTCGAAGGCAAGCCGCTCAGCTTCGACAGCCCGCGCGACGCGATGGAGGCCGGCATCGCCACCGTCTTCCAGGATCTCGCCATGATCCCGCTGATGAGCGTCACCCGCAATTTTTTCATGGGGCGAGAGCCCAAGAAGGGTGGCATCGTCAAGCGCTTCGACATCGACCGCGCCAACGAGATCACCATGGAAGAGATGCGCAAGATGGGCATCAACCTGCGCGCGCCGGATCAGGCGGTCGGCACGCTGTCGGGCGGCGAACGCCAGACGGTCGCGATTGCGCGGGCGGTCTATTTCGGGGCCAAGGTGCTGATCCTGGACGAACCGACCTCGGCGCTGGGGGTGCGCCAGACCTCGAACGTTCTGGCCACCATCGACCGGGTCCGCAATCAGGGCATCGGCGTCGTGTTCATCAGCCATAACGTGCGCCACGCCATGGCCGTGGGCGACCGTTTCACCGTGCTGAATCGCGGCCAGACCCTCGGCACCGCGGTGAAGGGCGAAATCGACTCCGCTCAGCTTCAGGACATGATGGCTGGCGGGCAAGAGATGGCGCAGCTGGAAGGTTCGCTGGGCGGCACCATCTGAAACCGATCGGGGCGGGGGCAGATCGCGCGCGCCCGCCCTTCAGCAACACGGAGACGTCGTGACACAACACATGCCATCTCGACCCCTCGGTGTGGCGCTGATCGGCACCGGCTTCATGGGCAAATGCCATGCCATGGCCTGGCGCAATACAGCCACCGTCTTTGGTGGCGCCCATCCGAGGCTGGAAGTCCTCTGCGACACCCCCGCCGACAAGGCCCACGATTATGCCGCGCAATTCGGCTTTGCCCGCGCCAGCGATGATTGGCAGACGGCGGTGGTGGACCCGGCCGTCGATATCGTCTCGATCACCACGCCGAACGGGCTGCACCGCCCGATGGCCGAGGCCGCGCTGAAGGCGGGCAAGCATGTCTGGCTGGAAAAGCCGATGGCCCTGACATTTGCCGATGCGCAAGCGATGGCCGATCTCGCCGCTGCGCATCCGGGTCAGGTCACGCTTCTGGGCTATAACTATCTTCGTAGCCCGGCCTTTCAGGCGGCGCGGCAACTGGTCGCCAACGGCGCGATTGGTCGCCCGCTGGCCTTTCGCGGTGTCTATGACGAGGATTATTCCGCCGATCCCGACCTGCCGTGGTCGTGGCGCATGACCCTTGCAGGCGGCGGGCTGGGGGTGCTGGGCGATCTCGGCTGTCATCTGGTCAGCCAGATGGTCGCGCTCATGGGGCCCGTAGTGGAGGTCACCGCCATGACCCAGATCGCCATTGCCAGCCGTCCCTTTGCCGAAGGCCCGCGCGCGGTCGAAAATGAAGACAGTGCGCTGGCCCTGATCCGCTTCGCATCCGGCGCTCAGGGCAGCTTTGCCACCTCGCGCGTGGCACGGGGCCGCAAATGCCGCCTGCAATGGGAAGTGCATGGCAGCGACGGCAGCCTTGTTTTCGATCAGGAAAACATGAACGAGCTTTGGGTGCACCGGGCCGGAGAGCCGGGCTTCACCCGCCAGCTTTCCGGCCCGGAACAGCCCGATTTCGCGGCCTTCTGCCCGGCTCCGGGTCATAATTTCGGCTTCAACGAGTTGAAGATCATCGAATGCCGCGACCTTTTGCGGGCGATCTGTGGCGGAGCGCCCGCCCGCCCGGACTTCGCGGCCGGACTTCATATCGAACAGATCATCCACGCCATGGCGGCCTCGGAGGGCCAGCCGGTGAAGATCGAGGAGAGTCTCCATGAAACCGCTTGACCTGATCACGATTGGCCGCAGCAGCGTCGACCTTTACGGCGACCAGATCGGCGGCCGCCTGGAGGATATGGGGTCTTTCAGCAAGTATATCGGCGGGTCTCCGACGAATATCGCCTGCGGAACGGCGCGGCTCGGTCTCAAATCCGCCGTCATCACAGGTGTCGGCGACGAACATATGGGGCGCTTCATCCGCGAGCAGTTGCTGCGCGAAGGCGTCGATGTGCGCGGCGTCAAGACAGATCCCGAGCGGCTGACCGCGCTGGTTCTGCTGGGCATTCGCGATGAGGACAGCTTTCCGCTGATCTTCTATCGCGAGAACTGCGCCGATATGGGGCTGACCGAGGAGGATATCGACGAAAGCTTCATCGCCGAGGCGCGCGCCGTGCTGGCCACCGGCACGCATCTTTCGCATCCGCGGACGCGGGCGGCGGTGATCCGGGCGCTGGAACTGGCGCGCAAGCACGGGGCGAAGACGGCGCTTGATATCGACTATCGCCCGAATCTCTGGGGCGTGGCCGGGCATGGCGAGGGCGAAAGCCGCTTTGTCGAAAGCGAAAAGGTGACGGCGGAACTGCAATCGACTCTGCATTATTTCGACCTGATCGTCGGCACCGAAGAGGAATTCCACATCGCCGGCGGCTCGACCGACACCATCGCGGCGCTCCGGGCGGTGCGGCAGGTTTCGGGTGCCACGCTGGTCTGCAAGCGCGGGGCTGCCGGGGCGGTGGCCTTTGAAGGCGCGATCCCCGACAGTCTGGACGACGGCCAGACCGGTCCGGGCTTCCCCATCGAGGTGTTCAATGTGCTCGGCGCGGGGGACGGGTTCTTTTCCGGGCTGATGAAGGGCTGGCTGGATGGCGAGGACTGGCCGCGCGCGCTGGAATATGCGAATGCCTGCGGGGCCTTCGCCGTCAGCCGCCATGGCTGCACCCCGGCCTATCCCAGCCTGACCGAGCTGGAATTCTTCCTGAGGCGCGGCGTGCAACGCCCCGATCTGCGCAACGATGCCGAACTGGAACAGGTGCATCGGGCCACCAACCGCGCCAATCCCGGCGCGGGAGACTGGTCGACAATGCGCGTCTTCGCCTTCGACCATCGCGGCCAGCTGGAGGAGATGCCGGGATATACGCCCGAGAAGGGCGGCGCGTTCAAGCAGCTGTGCCTGCAAGCCGCGCTTCAGGTGGCGGATGGTCAGCCGGGGTATGGCATATTATGCGACAACCGCATCGGGCGTGCGGCGCTGCATGCGGCCTCAGGCTCGGGGCTGTGGATCGGGCGGCCTGCGGAATGGCCGGGCTCGCGGCCGCTGAGGCTGGAACCCGAGCTTGGCCCCGATTGCGGCGGCCTGCAGGAATGGGCGCGCGAGAATGTGGTGAAGGTGCTGTGCTTCTGCCATCCCGATGACGATGCCGCGTTGCGCGCCGAGCAAGAGGCGACGATGGCCCGGCTTTACGCAGCGGCGCGGCGCAACGGGCTGGAATTTCTGCTGGAGGTGATCCCGTCCAAGGTCGGGCCAGTGGACGACCAGACTACGGCCAAGCTGATCCGGCAATTCTATGCCGCCGGGATTTATCCTGACTGGTGGAAGCTGGAGCCGATGACGACCCGCGCAGGCTGGCAGAACGCCATCGCCGCCATAGAGGACCACGACCGCCATACGCGCGGCATCGTGGTGCTGGGCCTCGACGCGTCCAAGGAAAAGCTCGCGGCCAGCTTCGACATCGCGGCGGGCTTCGATCTGGTGCGCGGCTTCGCCGTGGGCCGCACGATCTTTGCCGATGCGGCGCGCGCATGGATACAGGGCGAGATGGGCGACGATGAGGCAGTCAGGCAGATGGCTGACCGCTATGCCGCGCTCTGCGCAATCTGGGACAAGGCGCGGGCGACCGCGAAGGAGGCCGCATGACCACGATCAGACTGACCGCCGCACAGGCCATGACCCGCTGGCTTTCCGTGCAGATGACCGATGAGGGCGCGCGCTTTATCGAAGGCGTCTGGGCGATCTTCGGTCATGGCAATGTCGCGGGTATCGGCGAGGCGCTGCACGGGATCGGCGAGGCGTTGCCGACATGGCGCGGACAGAACGAGCAGTCGATGGCCCATGCCGCGATCGCCTATGCCAAGGGAAAGGCGCGCAGGCGGGCGCAGGCGGTGACGACCTCGATCGGGCCGGGGGCCACGAATGTGGTGACGGCGGCGGCGCTGGCGCATGTGAACCGGCTGCCCTTGCTGATCATCGCGGGCGATGTCTTCGCCAACCGCCGCCCCGATCCGGTGCTGCAACAGGTCGAGGCTTTCGACGATGGCACGATCAGCGCCAATGACTGTTTCCGCCCCGTGACGCGCTATTTCGACCGCATCACCCGGCCCGAGCACCTGCTGACCGCACTTCCCCGCGCCATGGCCGTGATGACCGACCCGGCGAATTGCGGGCCGGTCTGCCTGTCCTTCTGTCAGGATGTGCAGGCGGAAGGCTATGACTGGCCGGTCGCGTTCTTCGAACCGCGTGTCTGGCGGATCCGCCGCCCCGCCCCCGATCCGGCGGAACTGGAGGACGTCGCGGAACTGATCCGCACCGCCAAGGCTCCGGTGATCGTGGCCGGTGGGGGCGTGATCTATGCGCAGGCCGAGGATGCGCTGGCCGAATTCGCCAGCCGCCACAATATTCCGGTGATCGAGACGCAGGCGGGCAAATCCGCCCTGCCGCAATCCCATGCGATGAATTATGGCGCGGCCGGCGTCGATGGCGCGGCCGCAGCCAATGAGATGGCGGCGCAGGCCGATCTGGTGATCGGCATCGGCACGCGGCTGCAGGATTTCACCACCGGCTCGCGGACGCTGTTCGGAGAGGCGAAGCTGACCAGCATCAATATCCAGCCCTATGACGCGGCCAAGCATGGCGCGGTGGGCCTTGTGGCGGATGCGAGGGTCGCGCTTGAGGCGCTGACGGATGCCTTGGGCGATTACCGCGCCGATGCCGCCCGGCCGCAATCGCGCGCCGACTGGCTGAGGGCGGTCGATGCGCATTGTGCGGCGCCTTCGGATACCAACGCGCTGCCGACCGATGCGCAGGTGATCGGCGCGGTGCAGCGCGCCACCGGCGAGGACGCCATCGCCATGTGCGCCGCCGGCACCATGCCCGGCGCGCTGAAGCTGCTGTGGCAGGCCAGCCGCCACGGCTATCACATGGAATACGGCTATAGCTGCATGGGCTATGAAATCGCGGGCGCGATGGGGCTGAAACTGGCCCGACCGGATCGCGAGGTGATCTGCTTCGTCGGCGACGGCAGCTATATGATGATGAACAGCGAACTGGCCACGGCGGTGATGCGTCGCGTGCCCTTTACCGTCGTGCTGACCGATAATCGCGGCTATGGCTGCATCAACCGCCTGCAGCAGGGCACTGGCGGTGTTCCGTTCAACAATCTCTATGCCCACAGCAATATCGAGGCGCAGCCGCAGATCGACTTTGTCGCCCATGCCGCCAGTATGGGCGCCCATGCGGTGAAGGCCGAGAACATCGCCGAACTCGAAATCGAAATCGCGCAGGCCCGGACACGTGATATCCCGACCGTGATCGTCATCGACACCACCGCCGAGCCCGGACCCGGCGACGGGCTGGACGGCGCGGGGCATTGGTGGGACGTTGCCGTGCCAGAGGTTGGTGATACGGAAAAACTGAAAGCGGCCTACGCCGATTATCTGAAGAACGCCGCGCAACAGCGGCTCGTGAATTGAGGGTGACATGATCCGCTACGGCACCAATCCCATCGCCTGGTCGAATGACGACGACCAGAGCATCGGCGCGCATCTCTCGCTAAAGGACTGCCTGTCGGATTGCCGCGAGATCGGCTTTGACGGCATCGAAAAGGGCCACAAGATGCCCTCGGATGGCGATGAGCTGAAAGCGGCCCTCGGCGCTTACGGGCTGGGCTTCATCGGCGGCTGGCATTCGTCGAATATCCTGGCCACCGGCTCGACGCCGGAGGTCGAGCGCGCGGCGATGGATGCCCATATCGCCATGTCCAAGGCTGCGGGAAGCGATCTCATCATCATCTGCGAATGCTCGAATTCGGTGCATGGCAACGATCAGGTGGCGGCCAATGACCGCCCGATCCTGACCGATGACGAATGGGACCGGCTGATGACCGGCATCAATGATCTGGCCGCTCATGCCAGCGCGCAGGGGATGCGCTTCTGCTATCATCATCATGTCGGCTCTTGCGTCGAGAGCGCCGACGATATCGACCGTTTCATGGCGGCTGCCGAGCCGGATGTGTATCTGCTGCTCGACACCGGCCATGCAAGCTTCGGCGGCGCCGACCCTGAGGATTTGGCGCGCAGATATATCGACCGTGTCGGCCATATACACTGCAAGAATATACGGCAGCCGGTGATGGAGGCGGTCCGCGCCGAGGGGCTCTCCTTCATCGAGGGTGTCCGCCGCGGCGCCTTCACCGTGCCAGGCGATCCCGAGGGCTGCGTGGATTTCGCGCCGATCCTGCGCATCGCGGCAGAGGCCGGTTACGATGGCTGGCTGGTGATCGAGGCCGAACAGGATCCCGAACTCCGCGACCCGCGGCACTACCAGTCGATGGGCCATGACGCGCTGCGCCGCATGGCGGTGGAAGCGGGGCTGGACCGCGATGAGGCGGCATAAGCTCATGACAGTGCGGTGCGCGGACGCCCGGCTTGTCCGCGCCACGTCGCAGGCCACCGGGCTGATCGCGATGCGCGGCAATGCCGGCCCCGACCGGAGACCGCGCGCAACGCATGCTCCCGTTTCGCGGCCTCCGGCGTCCGGACTTTCAGAAAGGAAAACCTATGAGCCATCTTCTTCGCAAACCCTTCGGCAGCCGCGGCGAGGTGCATCGTATCACCCCTGACAACGCCGGCTGGCGCTATGTCGGCTTCTCGCTCTACCGCCTTCGCGCAGGCGACCGGGCGGCGGAGAAAACCGGCGAACGCGAGGTGATTCTGGTCATGGTCGAGGGCCGCGCGCGCTTCCACGCCGCCGGGCAGGACTGGGGCGAATTGGGCGACCGGATGGATGTCTTCGAAAAGAGCCCGCCGCATTCCCTCTACGTGCCGAATGGCCAGCAATGGCAGGCTGAAGCGACCACCGATTGCGTGATCGCTGTCTGCTCCGCACCGGGGAAGGGTGGTCATGAGGCGCGTCGGATCGGCCCGGACGGCATCACCCTGACCGAGCGCGGAAAGGGCACGAATACCCGCCATATCAACAATATTGCGATGGAGGATCAGGACCATGCCGACAGCCTGCTGGTGACCGAAGTCTTCACACCCGCCGGCCACTGGTCGAGCTATCCCAGCCACCGCCACGATGAGGACGATTTCCCCCGCATTACCTATCTGGAGGAAACCTATTACCACCGGCTCAACCCCAGCAATGGCTGGGCGATCCAGCGCGTTTACACCGATGACGGCGCGCTGGACGAGACCATGGCAGTGAAGGATGGCGATGTCGTCTGCGTCCCCCGAGGCCATCACCCCTGCGGAGCCCCCTATGGCTTCGAAATGTATTACCTTAATGTCATGGCGGGACCCCGCCGCAACTGGCGCTTCGTTCCCGCACCGGAGGTCGAATGGATCATGAACCAGTAGCGGGGCGAGCCCTCGCGCCGCGCCGCGAAGAAAAAGCCCGCTGTTGTGACCGGCACAGACGCCTCGGAGATGCGCCCGCGGAAATGCGCGGCATAAGCCGGTCCGCAGCCCCGATGGGCGGCGGCGCCTGCCGGGACTGGAACGGCGGGGCCTGACATGGCAGGGGGGCGCGACGACATTCCTTCCTGTGGCGGTTTCGATTCATGCTGAAATCCCTTCCTGCGCGCGCCGATCTGAGCTCTTACCTTCCCGGCTTCGCGGTGGCGGTGCTGGTGGCGGTGACGGCGCAGTTCCTGTCGGACCACTATGGTGCGCCGGCAATGCTGCTGGCGCTTCTGCTGGGCCTGTCGCTGAACTTCCTGGCCGAGGACGGCACCCGGACCGAGCCCGGCATCGCCTTCACCGCTCGCACCGTGCTGCGGCTGGGTGTGGCGCTGCTGGGGGCGCGGATCAGCGTCGACATGCTGGCTGACCTGGGCGGCCCGGCGATTCTGCTGGTGATCCTCGGCGTCGTGTTCACCATCCTGTTCGCCCTGCTGGCCAGCCGTTTCGTCGGACGGGCCTGGCGCTTTGCGCTGCTGACCGGCGGCTCCGTGGCGATCTGCGGGGCCTCGGCGGCGATGGCAATTGCCTCGGTGCTGCCCAAACACGAAAAATCCGAGCGCGACCTCGTCTTCACCGTGCTGTCGGTGACGGTGCTGTCGACGGTGGCGATGGTGGTCTATCCGATGCTGTCGCAGCTCTTCGGCTTCTCGGCGCGGGATTCGGGCGTGTTCCTGGGCGGCACCATCCATGACGTGGCGCAGGTCGTCGGGGCGGGGTTCTCGGTCGGCATCGAGACCGGCGAGACGGCGACGCTGGTCAAGCTGATCCGGGTCTCGATGCTGGCCCCGGTGGTGCTGGTCTTCTCGCTGGCGATCCGCGCGAAGGGTCTGGCCGACACCGATGCGGGCGGCTCGTCCCCGCCCTTGCTGCCGGGCTTCGTGGTGGGTTTCCTGATCCTGGCCGCGGTGAACTCGCTGGGGCTGATCCCGGCGACGGTGGCCGATCTGGCCGGGAGCCTGTCCCGCTGGGCGCTGCTGATCTCGATCGCCGCCGTCGGCATCAAGACCTCGCTCAAGAAGATGTTCGAGGTCGGCGGCGGTGCCATTGCGCTCATCGTTGCCGAAACCATCTTCCTCGGCGTCTTCGTCGTCGGGGGCATCCATTTCTTCACAGGCTGAGAAGCGGCAGAGGCTCGCCCGTTCAGGTTTCCAGCATCATGACTCCGTAACGCCGGAGACGCTGTTTCGCACCGAATGACCAAGCAGGATCGGCGCCAAAACGAAGTTTTCGGCGCCGATACGCGATGCTACAGAATTGCAGTTCAGAAATGCCGGCTCAGCAGGATTTTATAGTTTCGGCCAGGCGCCGGGCCGGTCTGATAGGTGGCCGGGGTATAGTCGCGGCCGGTTAAGTTATCCACGCCCAAATTGACCCGTATCCCTTCAAGCGCGCCGCCCGCCGGTGCCCAGATCGCGTAGATGTCATGGACGCCATAGCCGACCCGGCGCGAGCCGTCGGGCTTGTCGCGACCCTTTGACAGAATGCTGCGAGCGCCGATCTTCCAGCTCTCGGAGGCGTGCCAGCTTGTCGACAACACGGCGCGGTCATTGGGCAAGCTGTTGAGGATCTGATCATCCTGATCCACCCCGTCCACCACTGATATGGCAGCACCGAATTGCCAGTCTCCGCGCAGATAGCTCGCCTCGAGTTCTCCGCCCTTCATCGAAAAGCGTCTCGCATAATGACTCCGTCCCGCGAAGGGGCGACTGCCGTCGCTGGAAATGTCTGCAACGGAGCCAAGCAGCGCCAGCCGGGTTTCCTTTTTCGAGTTCCTCGAAGGCTCGGCGAAACTACATCGGCAGCAGAGGATTTGGCAGAAGATTATTATCGGCCAAGAATTTCGGGCTGCTCTTCGCGCAACTTCTCCAGCGTATCGTCGATACGGTCGAGATGCCGCTTGATCGCGATGACAGCTGCGTCGGGGTCACGTTCGCGCAGCGCACGAAGGATGTCGCGATGCTCCGTCATCGCGTTCCAGGCATTATAGGAAAGCGACGTGTAGCGCGCGCGGTCCATATGCCCCTTGTTGTCACGGACAAGTGTCCAGACGAAATCCAACCCTGCATAGGCACAAATATCGTGATGAAACTGTTCATCCAGCTTGTGGAAACCGTCACGATTGCCGCCTTCCAGAGCGGTCTGCTGGCGTGAGATTAACTGATCCAAAGCATCATGCTGCTCGGTATTCAGACACAGGGCAGCCTTCTGAAGGCACGCAGTTTCCAGAGCAAGGCGTATGAAATGGGCCTGACGGATCGCCTCCTCGGAAATCGGCGTGACCGTCGTGGCACGCTGAGGCCGGATCTGTATGAAGCCCTGCCGCGACAACCTGAAAAACGCATCACGCACCGGTTGGCGGGAGACGCCCATCCGGGCCGCAACCTCGGCCTCTGAAAGCTTGGCGCCCGGACGCAGGGTCAGATTAATCACCTGCTCATATAGAACATCATAAACCTGATCGGTCACTGTGCGCGCCTGCATTGAGGCCAGAGAAGGCAATGACGCGGCAATCGAATTTTCAGACTTCGTCATCCCACACCCCTAACTGCCACTTATGATTGACGCAACTGGTTAACTAGCATATTAGACGATTAGATGAGTGGCAAGACGATTCGGGAGGATCATCAATGGCGCTTCTGAATGACGACCGATTGTTTCCGGCGGATATAGCGGGCCGCACATTGGCGCGCGCCCTCTATGACGAAGTACGGGATCTTCCGATCATCAGCCCTCACGGACATACCGACCCTCGCTGGTATGCCGAAGACGCCGCATTCGCCGATCCGGCGCAGCTTATGGTTACCCCCGACCATTATGTGTTCCGCATGCTGGTATCGCAGGGCGTGAAAATGACTGATCTTGGTGTGCCACGCGCCGATGGCGGCTCGACCGAAACCGACGGGCGGAAGATCTGGCGTCTGTTTGCCAGCAATTACCACCTGTTCCGCGGCACGCCTTCGCGGCTCTGGCTGGATCACAGCTTTCAGAACGTATTCGGCATAGACAGGCATTTATCGGCAGAGACCGCTGACTGGTATTACGACCATATCGCCGATTGCCTGAGCAAACCTGAGTTCCGCCCCCGCGCCCTGTTCGAGCGCTTCAATATCGAGGCGATTTCCACGACCGAACCGGCAACGGACGATCTTCGCTGGCACCGGATGATACGTGACTCCGACTGGGACGGGCGCGTCATCACCGCATATCGTCCGGATGGCGTCATTGACCCTGAAATGGCCGGTTTCGCGGAAAATATTGCCCTGATGGGCGAACAGACCGGTTTCGACACCACAAAATGGGCAGGCTATCTTGATGCGCATCGCGCCCGCCGCGCTTATTTCAAGGAGTTCGGTGCAACCTCCTCCGATCACGGTCACAGCAGCGCCCGCACAGAGAATCTGCCGCAGGCCGACGCAGAGGCGCTGTTCGATAAGGCCCTGAAAGGCGCTTGCACAGAAGAAGAGGCCGACGCGTTCCGAGGCCACATGCTGACCGAAATGGCCCGAATGAGCCTTGATGACGGGTTGGTCCTTCAGATTCATCCGGGATCGCGCCGAAACCATAATATCGGCGTTCTGGCGCGTCATGGCCGTGACAAGGGCTTCGATATTCCGGGGCGGACAGATTATGTCGCCGCGCTTTCGCCCCTGCTGAACGCCGTCGGAATGGAGCCCGACCTGACGGTCATCTTGTTCACACTTGATGAAACATCTTATTCCCGCGAGCTTGCACCGCTGGCGGGTGCCTGGCCTTGTCTGCGGCTTGGCCCGGCATGGTGGTTCCATGACAGCGCCGAAGGCATGCGCCGTTTCCGTGAAATGACCACTGAAACGGCCGGCTTCTATAACACCGTCGGCTTCAACGACGATACACGTGCATTCTGTTCTATTCCCGCGCGGCATGACGTCGCCCGGCGTGTAGACTGCGCCTATCTGGCAACATTGGTTGTCACAGGTCGTCTGGCCGAAAATGAGGCGCATGAACTGGCCCATGAGCTGACCTACGGGCTGGCGAAGCGGGCCTATAAACTCTGAGCTTCTGACAGGGAGGAAAATATGAAGCTTCTCAACACCACACTCGCAGGGCTGATGGTCTCTGCCGCGATGGTCTCTGCTGCGGCGGCGCAAGAATGCGAAACCACGCTGCGGTCATCCGACACGCATCCCGAAGGCTACCCAACCGTCGAGGCGGTGAAAGCGATGGCCGAAGAGGTCAAGGAAAAGACCGACGGGCGCATCTGCATCGAAGTGTTCCCCTCGTCGCAGCTTGGTGAGGAAAAGGACACGATCGAGCAGACCCAGTTCGGGGTGATTGACATGGTCCGTGCGACGCTCGGCACCTTCAACGACATCGTACCGGAAACGCAGCTCTTCTCGCTGCCCTATCTGTTCCGCGATCAGCAGCATATGTATAACGTCGTTGACGGTCCGATCGGCGACGAGCTGGCCGACGCCATTGCCGAACACGACCTGATCACGCTGGCTTATTATGACGCCGGTTCGCGCAGCTTCTACAACTCGCAGAAGCCGATCGAGTCGATTGACGATCTGGAAGGCATGAAGTTCCGTGTCATGCAGAACGATGTTTTCGTCGACATGATGGATGCGCTTGGCGCCAACGCGACTCCGATGCCCTATGGCGAGGTCTATTCGGCGATCCAGACCGGCGTCATCGACGGGGCCGAGAACAACTATCCCAGCTATGACAGCTCGGGGCATTCCGAGGTTGCCAAGTATTTCACGCTTGATCAGCACCTGATGGTCCCCGAAATCGTAGCCATGTCGAAATCGACCTGGGATGGCCTGTCAGCCGAGGATCAGGAGATCATTCGCGCCGCAGCCGAGAACTCGGAAACCGTCGAGCGTGAATTATGGGCCGAGCAGGAGGCGGCGTCGAAAGAGGCTGTCATTGCAGGTGGTTCGGAGATCGTCGAGAGCATCGACAAGACCCCGTTCATCGAAGCCATGGCGCCGGTCTATGAGAAATATGCGACCACGCCCGAGGCGAAGGAGCTGATCGAGCGGATCCAGGCCACCGAATAGCGACAAGAAACCGGCCGCCCGCCTCGGCGCGGGCGGCCATTCCTGTTCGGGAGGTCAGGATATGCGCGGCATCATGCTGAAAATGGCCGATATCACCGGCTGGATCGCGCGAGTGGGATTGTGGGTCGCCGGGATCGGGCTTGTTCTGATGACGGCCTTCGTCTTTGCGCAGGTCTTCTATCGCTACATCATCGGTTTCAGCCTGTTCTGGGCAGAGCCGGCCAGCGTGATGCTGATGGGCTGGTTCATTTTTCTGGGCGCGGCGGTCGGCGTGAAGGAGGGCTATCATTTGTCCTTCGATGTGGGGCTGATGGTGATGCCGGAAAGCTGGCGTCCGTGGTTTCACAGCTTCTCGGATCTGGTGGTCACGGCATTCGGCTTCGGGATGAGCTTTTTCGGCTGGCAGCTTGCGGCGAAGGCGGCAAGCGGGGTGATCCCAGGGCTCAACATATCGCGGATCTGGGATTTCGCGCCCCTGATCGGCGGGGGCGTCCTGCTGGTGCTGTTCTCCGTCGAGCGCATCCTGCGCCGTGCAGCCGGTCTGAAAACCTCGCGTTTCGGGGACATGGACGACGCCGCCGATGGCGAGGTGGACGGCCATGCGGAAGGTCCCGCGGCACAGGATATCCTGGAAGACACGACACGCGGCGGAGGGCGCTGAGATGGAATACTGGATCCTTTTCGGAAGCTTTGTCGGCCTGCTGCTGATCGGCACGCCGGTGGCCTTTTGCCTCGGTGCCTCCAGCTTTTTCACCGTACTTTATCTGGGTCTGCCGCCCGTCGTGGTGTTCCAGCGGCTGAACTCCGGCATTTCCGTCTTTGCGCTGATGGCGATTCCCTTCTTCATCTATTCCGGCGACCTGATGGTTCGCGGCGATATCGCGCGCAGGCTGGTGGCCCTGGCAGGATCGCTTGTCGGGCATATGCGCGGCGGCCTGGGACAGGTAAACATCATGGCATCGCTGATGTTTGGCGGGGTTTCCGGTTCTGCCGCCGCCGATGCCAGTGCCGTGGGCGGTCTGATGGTGCCGCAGATGAAAGAGCGCGGCTATGATGTCGATTATGCCGTGAACATTACCGTCACCAGCTCGATCATCGCGCTGCTGCTGCCGCCGAGCCACAACATGATCATCTATTCCATTGCTGCGGGCGGGCGTCTGTCCATCGCGGATCTGTTCACCGCCGGGATCGTGCCGGGCCTTCTGCTGGCAGTGCTGCTGATGACCGCGGCCTGGTATGTCGCGCGCAAGAATGGCTACCCCACCGAGCCGTTCCCCGGATTCCGCATGATGGGACAGCTTTTCGTCTCGGCCGTGCCTGGGCTGATCCTGATCGCCATCATCTTCGGCGGCGTGCGTTCGGGCGTCTTCACCGCCTCGGAATCCTCGAACATCGCCGTGGTCTATGCGCTGCTTGTCACCGCAGTCGTGTATCGCAGCCTGCCTTGGGCCGAGTTCGTCGAGGCCACCAAGGCCGCCGTGCGCACCACCTCGATGGTCCTTCTGGTCATCGGCTGCGCGGCCTGTTTCGGTTGGCTCCTCGCCTATCTTCGCGTGCCGGCTCAACTGGTCGAGTTCCTGCAGAATATCTCTGACAGCCCGCTTGTGATTCTGTTGCTGATGAACGTCATGTTGCTGGTGCTCGGCACCTTCATGGACATGTCGCCGCTGATCGTTATCACCACGCCGATCTTCCTGCCCGTGGCGCAGGCTTTCGGTGTCGACCCGGTGCATTTCGGCGTCATCCTCGTGCTCAATCTGGGCATAGGTTTGTGTACGCCCCCTGTCGGCGCGGTGCTGTTCGTGGGCTGTGCCGTCGGGCGGATCAGTATCTGGCAGGCCATGCGCACAATCTGGCCCTTCTATGGCGCCGCGTTCGTCGCGCTGCTGCTGGTGACCTATGTCCCGGCGCTGTCGCTGTGGCTGCCCTCACTCTTCCGGTAAGGAGACCGATATGAGCGAACCCGTCCGAACCGTTCTGGCGCAAGAGCCCGAGCTGATGGTTGTCAGCTTCGCCTTCGAGAAGGGCGACGAAGGCGCCCTGCACAGCCATCCGCATGTGCAGTCCACCTATGTCAAATCAGGTCGCTTCAGCTTCACCCAGGACGGACGCAGCTTCGAAGTCGGCACGGGGGATGCCTTCGTCATTCCCTCCGGCGCCGAGCATGGCTGTGTCTGTTTGCAAGCGGGAGAGTTGATCGACAACTTCACCCCGCGTCGCGACGATTTTCTGTAACAGGAGTTTTCATGACCCATGTCGAAACCCGCCACGCCATCCATCCCGACCATGCCAAGGCGATGGACACCGAAACATTGCGTCGTCACTTTCTTGGAGAGGGACTGTTCGCGGATGGCGAGATCCGGCTGATTTATACCCATTACGACCGCTTTACCCTTGGGGGTGCGGTGCCAGCAGGCAAGACGCTGACGCTGGACAAGATCGACGAAACCAGGACCGAGACATTTCTTGAACGGCGCGAGATGGGCATCGTCAACATTGGCGACACCGGCACGGTCGAGGCCGCCGGCCAGTCATGGGATATGAAGAAAGGCGACGTGCTGTATCTGGGCATGGGATCGGGCGCGGTGACGTTTTCCGGACATGGAAGATTCTATATTACCTCGGCACCCGCGCATCGCGCGCTGCCCTGCCGCCTGGTTACGGTCGAAGAGGCGAAAGAGGTCAAGCTCGGGGCGGTCGAAACCAGCAACAAGCGGACCATCCGGCAGTTCATTCACCCTCTGGTCATGGAAAGCTGCCAGCTCGTGCTTGGCTATACCACGCTTGAGGACGGATCCGTCTGGAACACCATTCCCAGCCACCACCACGACCGCCGGATGGAGGCCTATCTTTATCACGGGATGGACCCTGAATCGCGCGTGCTCCACCTGATGGGCGAACCGCAGGAGACGCGGCATCTGTTCGTGGCGAATGAGCAGGCGGTGATCTCGCCCACATGGTCGATCCATTCCGGAGCCGGGATCGGCAGCTATACGTTCATCTGGGCCATGGCCGGGGATAATGTCGATTACACGGACATGGATTTCGTACAACCGGAGGATATGCGGTGAACCCATTTTCGCTCGAGGGTCAAACGGCGCTTGTGACGGGTGCGAATACCGGCATCGGTCAGGCCATCGCAGTCGCCATGGCACAGGCCGGCGCCGAAGTTATCGCGGCCGGTCGTCGCGATTGCGACGAGACGCTGGCCATGATGGGCCGCAAGGGGCGTGGGATGCGGCTCGACTTCGCGGACCCGATGGCCGCGAAGGACGTCTTCTCCGCTGAGCCTATCGACATTTTGGTTAACAATGCCGGGACCATCCGCCGCGACGATATTGAGGAGTTCTCGGAGGCCGATTGGGACGAGGTGATGGACGTCAACCTCAAGGCGCTGTTCTTCACCTGTCAGGCGTTTGCACGGGCGGCCCTGCCCCGAGGCTCGGGAAAGATCGTCAATATCGCCTCGCTGCTGTCATTTCAGGGTGGAATCCGCGTGCCATCCTATACCGCCAGCAAACATGGTGTGGCGGGGCTGACCAAGCTGATGGCGAATGAATGGGCTGCGCGCGGCTTGAACGTCAACGCCATTGCGCCCGGCTACATCGAAACCAACAATACCGAGGCGCTGCGCCGCGATCCCGAACGCTCGCAAGCGATCCTCGACCGGATCCCGGCGGGTCGCTGGGGCAAGGCCGAAGATATCGGACAAACCGCCGTTTTCCTTGCTGCACCAGCGTCTGAATATGTTAACGGCGCGGTGCTGAATGTGGATGGAGGCTGGCTTGCCCGATAGATTGTACCGCGCAAGGCTCCGTTGCAGACATCTCCAGCGACGGCAGTCGTCCCTTCGCGGGACGGAGTCATGATGCGAGACGCTTTTCGATGAAGCCCATGGCTTCGGTCATAAGACGCCACCCGACACCGAAGGCGCGTTCGATCATACGTTTCTCGCCGATGGGATCGCGGGTCAGATTGGCCTTGTTGCGCTAATCGGAGGCCAGGATGATCGGCCCTTTACCCATAGGCTTCAGGCGACGGCTTCGATCTCGGTCCGTCCAAGGGCCGAGTAGCGGTTCATAATAGCGATGCGGGTTTGGATTTCG
Organism: Paracoccus sediminicola; assembly: GCF_027912835.1. Lineage (NCBI taxonomy): Bacteria > Pseudomonadati > Pseudomonadota > Alphaproteobacteria > Rhodobacterales > Paracoccaceae > Paracoccus > Paracoccus sediminicola. The sequence continues at coordinate 2,401,747 of NZ_CP115768.1, read as the reverse complement.
GCGGTCTGGCGATGAGGGTCTCTTGAAATGATCCGATCACCGAAAAGCTTGAGGCGGTTCGTCTGGGCCTCGACGCGACTTCGGGCATGATAACCACCCGGTTTTCCCAGGTCGATCGCCCTAGACACCGCGTTGCCCGGAAGACCTCATCTCGTGAGGTTGCGGCGGGGCAAATTGGCTTCCAGACTCGCGACCAGACCGACGGTCTGGCGAAGCGGAGGGCCGAACAACACTTTCAGCGACAGGCAGGTCTGAATGGCGCTGTCGGAGAAGTTCTCTGGATGACCACGCTTGCCGCTTTGGTCCGCCTTCCAGGGCATTTCATGATCGAACCAGATGGACAACGTTCCTCACCGCTTCAGGGAAGCGTTTTTATCAGACCAGTTGGATGTGCAGTAGCGGGGGTCGGCAAGCTTTGCCCTACCAACGATCTAACCATCAGGACCCCCAAGCTGAATCCCTCTGGCCGATATTTGCAATAACCCCTAGCGGTCCCGGACCGCGCCGGGCTTCTGCTGTGCCGCGTGGCGACGTGCGGAATTACAAGGCTTGGCGCGCTCCGTGATTTGCGCAAGAACATGCAGAGGCGGCGCGCCGAGCCGGGATCGGCCGGTTTTTCCATGCACGGGAGAGAAATGCATCATGTCCAAACCTGACCTTCTGATGATCGGTCCGCAGAATGACGATGTCACATCGGCACTTGAGGAGAGGTTCAAGATCCACAGATACTGGGAAGCAGAGGACAAGCAGGCCCTGTTGAAAGATCTGTCCGACAAGGTTCGGCATATCGCGACCGGCGGAAGTCATGGCGCCTCCAGAGAGATCATCGAGGCGCTGCCCAAGCTCGAACTGATCTCTTCTTTCGGTGTCGGCTATGACGCGGTCGATGTGACAGCCGCGCGTGAAGCGGGTGTCCGGGTCACTAATACGCCGGATGTTCTGAATGACTGCGTTGCCGAGGTGACGTTGGGGCTGATGATCTCGCTGGCCCATCGTATACCTCAGGCTGATCGCTATCTGCGGGATGGCAAATGGGAAAGCGAAGGGTCCTATCCCCTGACCGACGAGCTGACGGGCAAGCGAGCGGGCATTCTCGGGCTGGGTCGCATCGGCAAGGAGATCGCCCGGCGCTTGCAGGCGTTCAAGATGGAAGTCGTTTATCACGGGCGCAATCGCCAGCCCTACGAGCCTTACCCATATTACGACGACCTTGAGACGATGGCCCGCGAGGTGGACTGGCTGATCGTGATCGCGCCGGGGTCCAGGTCAACCGACGGGATTGTCAGCCGGCAGGTCATCGAGGCACTCGGCCCCGAAAGCTATCTCGTCAATATCGCGCGCGGATCGCTCGTGGACGAGGATGCGCTTGTCGAGGCTTTGGTATCGCGCAAGATCAAGGGCGCGGCCCTTGACGTCTTCGCCGCCGAGCCGAAGGTTCCCGCGAGGCTGATTCCGCTGGATAACGTCGTGATGCTGCCACACACGGGCAGCGCGACGCACAAGACACGCAAGATGATGGGCGATCTCGTGGTGAAGAACCTGCTGGCGCATCTCGATGGCAATCCGCTGATCTCACCGGTGGTCTGAGATCGCGGCAGGCGCCTTCTGGCGGCGATCCAACTGGTCCGCAAAACCCGGTTCCGCTTTACGCATCAAGGCAGGCGGCGCGCACCGCACGCCGATCGGTCTTGTCCGTCGCGCCGCGAGGGAGCGGAGCATTCTGCATCCAGAATCGTTCGGGGATCTTGAATGCGGCAAGGCGGGATTCCAGAAACTTGGTCAGCTCTGCCTCGGTGACGGATGCACGCAGCTGAAGCGCTGCCCCTGCGACCTCACCGAGCCGGTTGTCCGGCACCGAAAACACACAGGCTTCGATCACCGCCGGATGGGCGTGCAGAGCCTCTTCGACCTCGGCGCAGGATATATTCTCACCGCCACGGATCACGATATTCTTCTTGCGATCATGGATGGTGACAAAGCCGTCACTGTCCACCGAGCCGATGTCCCCCGTCGAAAGCCAGCCGTCACGCAACACCTCTGCGGTGGCGTCCGGCCGCCCGAGATAGCCGCGCATCACCGCGACGCTTCTGACCTGAAGTTCGCCCGGCTCGCCGACCGCGCATTCTTTGCCGCTTTCATCCATGACGCGCAGTCTCTGGATCGGGGGATAAAGCCGGCCGGCAGCGTCGGGTCGGGCGGTGTAGTCGTCACCGATCATGCCGATGCCCAAGGCGGTGGTCTCTGTCATGCCCCAACCGGTCGCGACAGTGCCGGCGGGAAAGGCGCGGGCCAACCCGGCGACATGCGCGGCGGGCCGTTTGGCGCCGCCTGATCCCATATAGCGCAGCGAGGGCAGCTCGATCCCGGCGGCCTCCACCGCAGCAGTCAGATCTGCGGTCTGGGTGGGCACGCCGATAAAGCGTGTCACCTCTTCGTCGCGGATGATCTTGATCGCCTCCTGCGCGTCCCATTTGTGCATGATGGTGATCTTCGCGCCCACGGGAATGCCAAGCATGTAAAGCGGATATAGCGCGGTGACGTGAAAGAACGGGGTGACCACCAGATAGGACGGAGGCATCGGGGCCGGTTGAGGCTCATCGGGTCCGGCCATCAGCGGCTTGAGATGGGGCTGCATCATCCAGCTCCAGACCGCGTTAACCACGCCACGGTGTGTCTGGATCACCCCTTTCGGCGCACCTGTGCTCCCAGAGGAGTACATGATTGCAAATTCGTCATCCGGCGCAATCTGAGCCTCAGGCATAGGGGCGTCGATATGGGTCGCGACGAGTGCCGACCAGTTATGCGCACCCTGTTCCTCGGCGTCCCTGATCCCGACCAGCTTCAGATCCAGACGGTCACGGAGCGGCATCAACCGTTCCAGACGCGGCCCGTCGGCGATTGCGACGCGGGCGTTGCAGTCGGTCATGCCGAATTCCAGCTCTTGCGATGTCCACCAACCGTTCATCAGGACCGGTACGGCTCCGACGACAGAGATCGCATGCAGCGCGATCACCATCTCGGGATAGTTTCGCGTGACGATTGCCACGCGATCGCCCGCGCGGACGCCAAGCTGATCACGCAGCGCCGTTCCTGCGGCGGCAACTTGCCCGAGAAAGCTGTTGAAACTCAGGCGCTCATCCCGATACACCAGATGGGTCTTGGATCCACCGCCATAGGCGGCCCGTGCGCCGAGCAGCATTTCGGGGACAGTCTGCGGGGCGTTTGCAAAGATCGGGTAGCGTTCCCCGCGAATTTCGATTTCCTTGAGCAAAAACGTGGGATTCGTTGTCGTCACATATGCGACTGCCTCTTCGAACCCAAGCGAATGTGGTTCGATATTCCGAGGGTGTTCCGGGACCGTGTCACGGGTCATCTTGTCCTCCCTGGGCATGGGCGGATTTTCACTGATCGCGAAAACCGTGGCGTACCGCACAACGAAACCCAATTCCGCAGCAATGAGCAACCCTAAACTGCGCATCGCAGCAGATGACAGCCACGCCCCGAGAAACTGCACGAGATTCGCCGCCGCGAGTATGCGTATGTCGCCTTGGTGCAGGCCAACGCGAGGTGCCGGCTGGTTTGCGGGGTTGTGCATCATCTCCTCCTCGCGCACACGCAGAGTACGGCGATCAGCAGCTTTGCGTTGGGTGACAGGGGGAAAGGCCCGCAATGCTCTCTCCCGGTGCAGTTTCCGGGTTTCCCGTAGATAAAGCGTCAAAGCCTGCTCAAGCCCAAGGCTGCCATCTGTCAATAGCCACGACAGTGTAGGGATCCCGTCCACAAAACACAGGCGCTTGCGAATGCGGCAATGCTATGGAAGGAAGCCTATGTGAAGGATGCCGCCAGTCACCCCAAGCCATGCGGAGTTCGTCCGCGCCAGGTCCGCTAGATGGAGCTGGCGCGTCAGTCCCGCTATGTGCCGCCCCGCGATGCGGCTGTTCTGCTTCTTGTGCGACACGGCGAATCCATGCCGGCCATCCGGGATCAGAGTTTTCAACTCCGGGACGGGCAGGGCGATCCGGAGTTGCACCCGGACGGAAAGGCCCAGGCCCGTCTGGTCTGTGCCCGCCTTTTACGGGAGGGCGTAGACGCCGTGGTCGTCTCGACCTTAACGCGCACGCAACAGACCGCCGCGCCGCTGCTTGAGGCGACCGGGTTGAAGCCGGTGATCGAGGCGGATCTCCGAGAGGTCCATCTCGGCGAATGGGAGGGCGGTGCCTATCGCTTCCACGCGGCTGAAGGGCATCCTGCCATCCGGCGGGCCCGTGACCTCGGAGAGTGGGGCGAAATTCCGGGGGCAGAAACCACGGCAGAACTTCATCGGCGGGTCCGGGCGAGCCTGATCCGAACCGCGCAGGCTCATCCGGACCAGCGGGTTGCCTGCTTCGTTCATGGCGGTGTCATCGGAGCAGCGCTGTCTCTTGCGACCGGGGCCGCACCCTTTGCATTCAATGGCGCTGCGAATGGCTCGATCTCAGAACTGGTCGTGAAGGGCCAGCATATGCAGGTCCGCCGCTTCAACGATTGTGCGCATCTCTAGCCCGCGCACTCTTGTCAGTCATTTTTTGAAATGCAATTCTGCTAAGCGAAACGCAGAAAGGGAGGATCACCATGCGCGACGCCGTCATCGTTTCCACTGCCCGCACGCCGATCGGGAGGGCCTTCCGGGGCGCGTTCAACGACACCCAGGCGCAGACCCTGATTGGACATGCGGTCAAGCACGCGGTCGAGCGCGCAAATGTCGATCCGAACGAAATCAGGGACTGCATCGTCGGCTGCGCCATTCAGCAGGGATCGACAGGCGGCAATATCGGCCGCCAGGCCGTGATCCGCGCGGGCCTGCCGGATACGGTTTCCGGGATGTCCCTGGATCGCCAATGCGCATCTGGCCTGATGGCCATCGCGACGGCGGCCAAGCAGGTCATTCACGACGGGATGGATGTGGTGATCGGGGGAGGGGTGGAAAGCATCTCTCTCGTCCAGAACCAGAATATGCGTCAGGACCGTAGAATGGATCCGTGGATCAGCGAGCATCGTCCGGAGCTCTATATGTCCATGCTGGAGACGGCGGAGATCGTGGCCGACCGCTACGATGTCAGCCGCGAGGATCAGGACGCCTATGCGCTTCGCTCGCAGCAGCGCACTGCTGCGGCTCAGGAGGCGGGCAGGTTCGACGATGAGATCGTCCCGCTGACCACTGTGATGAAGGTTCAGGACCGCGAGACGGGCGAGATTTCCGAGCGAGAGGTAACGCTGGACAAGGACGAGGGCAACCGCCCGGACACGACGCTCGAAAAGCTTCAGAAGCTGGACCCGGTCTTCAAAGACGGCCAGCGGGTAAAGCAAGGGAAGTTTATCACCGCAGGGAACGCTTCCCAGCTTTCGGACGGGGCTTCGGCCAGCGTGGTCATGGAGGCGGGCAAGGCGGAAAAGCTGGGGCTTTCTCCGCTGGGCCGTTATGTCGGCATGATGGTCGGCGGGCTCGGTCCCGAAGAGATGGGTATCGGCCCGATTCACGCGGTTCCCGAACTTCTGCGCGTCCACGGCTTGTCCGTGGAGGATATCGGTCTTTGGGAACTCAATGAGGCATTCGCCAGTCAGGTGCTGCAATCAGCACGGGTTCTGGGCATCCCCGACGATATCCTGAACGTCAATGGCGGTGCGATTTCGGTTGGCCATCCCTATGGGATGTCCGGTGCCAGAATGGTCGGTCATGCCCTGATCGAAGGGAAGCGCAGGGGGGCGCGCCATGTGGTCTGCACGATGTGCGTCGGTGGGGGGATGGGTGCTGCAGGGCTGTTCGAGGTTCTGTGACTCAGAGCTTGCGCAGCGGGACGCTCGCTGCGACGGCAGCGCAGGCCAGGGCCATGAGCGCGATCGCCCCAAAGATCGCAGAGAACGCCGCATCGAAGGTCCCGGGCCGGATTTCCGCCGGCACGTCGCTGCGCGTCATGAGGCCTTCGAACAGCGCCTGCGCGCTGGGATCGCGTGAGAGCACCACGTAGAGTATCGTGCTTGAAAGCGCCGTGCCGCAGGCCGCGCCCATCAGTCGCGACACGTGGATGGTCGAAGAGGCCGAGCCGAGATCACTCGCTGCCGCGGCCAATTGGACCACGATCTGCACCGGACCCAGAACCGTGCCCATGCCGAGCCCTATGAAGAACAGTCCGAAAAGGATCGCGTGCAATGACAGGCCCGGAACCAGAGAAAAACCGGCGAGCACCAGCGACATGCCGGTCATTCCGCAGACCGCCCAGGACAGGACCATGCCGGTCCGCGCGACAAGCTGACCTGTGGCCAGCGAGCTAACCACCAGCCCGACGCTGATCGGAAGCATGGATATCCCGATTTCGGATGAGGAAAGACCATGAACGGTGCGGTAATAGATCGGCAACACGACAAGAAGCGGCACCGAGCAAACCCCATACAGCATGACTGCGAGATTGACCCGGCGGATCGAGCTGTCGGATATGACCGCTGGCGGGATAAGCGGATGCGTGCTGCGCCGTTCCTGGATTATGAAAAGGATCAGCGCCACAGCGGCGGCACCGCCCAGTGTGGCGGCGACCCGAGTATCGCGTGCGCCCGCCTCGGAAATTGCCACGAGTGCACCGACGAAGATCGCCAGCAAGAAGACGCCCGCGATATCGAGTTGAAACGGCGCTCGCGGCAGGTCCCGGTCAGGTAAGCGCCGGGCAAACCACAGAATAGCCAGTCCAAACGGGATGTTCAGCAGAAAGATCGCGCGCCAGTCGGCGAACTCGGTTAGCAGCCCGCTGAGGATTGGTCCTGTCGCATAGGAACCGACCACGAAGGTCGCGATATAGCCCTGATAGCCCGCGCGTTGACGGGGCGGGATACGTTCGGCCAACAGGGCGGAGGCAAGGGCGACCAGACCGCCGGCGCCAATGCCCTGAACCGACCTGAACGCCACCAGAGCCCAGAACTCCGGCGCAAGGATGCAAAGCCCCGATGCCGCGATGAAAAGGCCGGCCGCAGGTCGCAGCATGGGTTTGTGCCCGAAGGCGTCGCCGAGACGCCCGAAGACCGGTGCCGCGACCATCATCGCCACGAGATATGCCGAGATGATCAGGGGCGCGCGGGTCGGCTCTCCGAATTCCGCAGCGAGCGCGGGCAGGGCCGTGGCGACGATGGTGTTGTCCCCGAACGAGACGAACATCGCCAGGGACACCACAGGGAATAATAACCAGAAGCTGCGCCGTCCCTCTGCGAGATCGGCGGCATCCGGTTCGAGCGTGGTCATGTCCCGTCAAGCGCCTGGAGCCCGCCCTCGACGAAAAGCGGGATGCGTTTGCCAACCGCGGCCGCTTTCGCCGGGTTGGAGGCGTTGCCTTCAAGACCTCGCTTCTTCACGCCCTGTATGATCGCGGCCATTCGGAAGAAGGCGAAGCCAAGATAGAAGCCGAAATCGGAAATACCCGGCAGATTCCGGCGCGCGCAGTAGGATCCGATGAAGGCCTCGTCACTGGGTAGCCCGAGCGCCTCACGCTCAAGCCCGGCCAATCCGCGACCCTCGTCACCGGGGGGCATCTGCCACTGCATGATGACAGCGGCGAGATCGGCATAGGGATGCCCGATCGTGGACAGTTCCCAATCCAGCACGGCGCGGCAATCGGTGCCTTCCGCGGCGAAAATCATATTGTCTATGCGGTAGTCTCCGTGAACCAGAGTGCGCTCGCCCTGATCCTCGGGGATACGCTCGCTCAGCATGTCGATCAGCCGGTCCATGCGCGGCATCGGTTCCGTTTCCGAGGCGCGATACTGCTTGGTCCAGCGTCCGATCTGGCGCTCGTAGTAATTGCCGGGTGGGCCATAGTCAGACAGGCCCCGTGCGTCGATGTCGACCTCATGCAAGGCGGCGAGCACGCGGGCCATTTCATCCGTCACGCCGCTGCGAGTGGCGTCGTCTTCTCCCGGAAGGTCGGGGCGCGCGAAATTGCGACCCGGCACCAGATCCATCACATAGAACATCGAGCCGATGACGCTTTCATCCTCGCAAAGAAAATGCATCTTCGCGACCGGAACGTCACTGTCCTCCAGCGCGGACTGGACCCGGAATTCGCGATCCACCGCGTGAGCAGATTTAAGAAGCTGTCCGGGCGGCTTGCGGCGCAGCACGAGGTCTCGACCGGGCAACGAGAGACGATAGGTCGGGTTCGACTGGCCCGTGTCGAACTTGGTGACCTCGACCGGTCCTTCGAAACCCTCGATCCGTTGCGAAAGATACCGGGTGAGGGATTCGATATCCAGTGTAGCAGCGTGGCGCATGTTGGGCTCCTCAGGCAAGGGCGTGAAGCGCGGCGATTATTGGCGCGCTCGGATGCGGCAGGCAATTGTCATCCTTCGCGCGGAAGGACGTCTGCCCATGGCGGGTGATGCAGCGTTCAGCCATTTTTCCCATATTCCGCACAGCAGAATTACATTCCATTTTCTCATTGACAAGCCGGTCGGCGCGCGATGTGCTACGGTCAACTGCAGAGAGGTAGCCGTCATGCGAGCAATGCTGAGCCATTCGCCCGGTGGACCGGAGACGCTGGAGCTTGCGGATCTTCCGGACCCCGCCCCAGGGCCCGGTCAGGTCTGCATCAAGGTTGCTGCGGCGGGTGTCAACTTTCCGGACACGCTGATCATCAGGGATCTCTATCAGGTCAAGCCGGAGCGCCCGTTTGCTCCCGGCGGTGAAATCGCTGGAACGATTTCGGCGGTGGGCGAGGGGGTGTCGCTTGAACCGGGCACGCGGGTTGTCGCACTGACCGGATTTGGAGGCTTCGCAGAGGCTGTAATTGTGGATGCGTCACGGGTCCTGCCGATCCCCGACGCGATGCCTTTCGACGAGGCCGCCTGTTTCGTTTTTACCTACGGGACCTCTCATCATGCGCTGAAGGATCGGGCAAGGCTGGCTGCTGGCGAGACGCTTCTGATACTCGGTGCTTCCGGTGGGGTAGGCGCTGCGGCGATCGAATTGGGCAAGGCCGCAGGCGCAAGGGTGATCGCTGCGGTATCATCGGCCGAAAAGGCCGCGTTCTGCCGCGAGATCGGGGCCGATGAGACGATCATCTACGGTCGTGAGATGGATCGTGAGGGTCAGAAGGCTTTTTCGAACCGCGTGAAGGAACTGACGGATGGCGAGGGCGCCGATGTGGTCTATGACGCCGTTGGGGGCGACTATACAGAGCCAGCCTTGCGCGCGACCGCATGGAACGGCAGGTTTCTTGTTGTCGGCTTTCCGGCGGGCATCCCGAAGCTGCCGATGAACCTGCCGCTTCTCAAGGGTTGCGAGATCGTCGGTGTTTTCTGGGGCGCCCATACCCGCCGCGAACCAGAGAAACATGCTGAAAATATGGCCGACCTGTTTCGATTGCATGGCGAAGGAAAGCTGCGGCCCCGTATCCATGCGCGTTACCCGATAGAGCGGGCCGGGGACGCGATTGCAGCACTGTCTGAGCGGGGGGTGATGGGCAAGGTGCTTGTCACCATGCAGTCGTGAGCGCCTCGGCAAATGCGCTTCAGCAACTTCACGCCCAGATCGGCAAAGATCTGGGCAGCTCGGACTGGGTGCTCGTCGATCAGGCAATGATTGATCGCTTCGCAGAGGTTTCCGGCGATCATCAATGGATACATCTGGACGCCGCGCGGGCGAAAGAGACGCGCTTTGGCGGTACCATCGCACACGGTTTCCTGACGCTTTCGCTGGCCTCTCGCTTTGTCCAGGATGCGCTGACTCCACTGAAAGACGTGCTGATGTCGGTGAATTACGGCTTCGACAGGCTGAGATTTCTGTCGCCCGTGCCCGCGGGTTCGCGCGTTAGGGGGCGCTTTGTTCTCGAAGGTATTCAACGTCGCGATGCAACATCGCTTCTACGGACCCTTGGCCTGACGATCGAGCTTGAAGGCTCTGACAAGCCCGCGCTCGCTGGGAGCTGGCTGGGTCTCGCGATCTTTGCAGATTGAATCAAAGGGAGATGCAGGATGTTTTGCAGAGTGCTAACGGATCGCGCGCCGGCTGTCATTGCGCCCGACAGAAAAATCGAGATCTGCGGGCCGCTTGCCTTCTCCGGGTGACACCGGCGGAGAATTAGTTTCGCATGGTTACGCTGACGTCCTGTGCTCGGATCACACTCGACACCGAGCCGCTGTATTGAAAGCCCGGACCGCACAGAGAAGCAAAGGAGCAAATGATAATGGCCAACGCAGACGCCGCCGCCGTCGTCACCACCGAGCGCCATGACGATGTCGCGCTGATCCGTATCGACAATCCCCCTGTGAACGCTGCCGGCATCGCCTTGCGCGAGGGGCTGGTCAAGGCCGTCAGGGAACTGACGGCGGATGGCGAACTCAAGGCTATCGGCCTTTATTGCGCCGGGCGCACCTTTGTCGCCGGGGCCGATATTCGCGAATTCGGGAAACCTCCGAAGAAACCCTCGTTGCCCGAGGTTTGCACTGTTCTTGAGGATTCTACAGTGCCGATCGTGGCGGTTACCCACGGCACGGCGCTTGGCGGCGGGCTGGAAATCGCGCTGTCCTGTCAGGCACGCGTCGGGATCAAAGGCTCCAAGATCGGTCTGCCCGAGGTGAAGCTTGGTCTGCTGCCCGGCGCAGGCGGAACCATTCGTCTTCCGCGTGTCACCGATACGGAAACGGCGCTCGGACTCATCACCAGCGGCAACCCCATCGCTGCCGAGGAGGCACTCCGGGCGGGCATTCTGGACCGCGTCGAAGAGGGAGAGCCGGCCGAGGTCGCGCTTGCAATGGCCAGGGCCCTGCGGGACGGCGAATTGAAGCCGCGCAGAACGCGTGACCTTGATCCCTCGATTGACGAGACCGTGTTGAAAGACGCGCGCGCAAAGTTCGAGAAGCTGGGTTCCAAGGGCAAGGTGCCCATGCGCGCTCTGCTCGCCATGTCGCACGCAGGGGACAATTTCGAGGACGCGCTTGCCAGCGAGCGAGAGCTCTTCATGGAAGCGATGAAAAGCGATGAACATGCCGGCCTCAAGCATGCGTTCTTTGCAGAACGCGCCGTCTCGAATATTCCCGAAGCCAGGGAAACGCCTCGCGACATCGACTCGGTTGGCGTCATCGGCGGCGGGACCATGGGTTCGGGGATTTCGACGGCGATGCTGTTGTCGGGACTGCCGGTCACGCTGGTCGAGACCGCAGAAGACCGTGCCGACGCGGCGCGCCAGACCATCGAGAAAAATCTCGATGGGGCGGTGAAGCGCGGGAAGCTGCAAGCGGAGAAGCTGGATTCGGTCAAGGGAAAGCTCACCGTCACCACTGATATGCAGCTGCTGAAGGACGTTGATCTGGTCATCGAGGCTGTCTTCGAAAGCATGGAGGTCAAGCATGATGTGTTCGGCCAGCTCGACAAGATCTGCAAACCCGGTGCGGTGCTGGCTTCGAATACCTCCTATCTCAATATCGACCGCATTGCCGAGATCACCTCGCGGCCGGAGGATGTGATCGGGCTGCATTTCTTTAGCCCGGCGCATGTCATGCGTCTTCTCGAGGTGGTCGTGGCGGACAAAACCGCGCCGGACGTGGTTGCCACCGGGTTCGCTCTGGCCAAGCGCCTCAAGAAAGTGGCCGTGCGGGCGGAGGTTTGCGACGGGTTCATCGGCAATCGGATTCTGTCGCATTATGCGAAATCCACCGGCTACATGATGCTGGACGGTGCCTCGCCGCAGCAGATTGACGCGGCCCTTGAAAACTGGGGGGCCGCGATGGGTCCGTTCTCGGTGGGTGATCTGGCCGGGCTCGATATCGGCATGGCCGAACGTAAACGCCGCGCGCCGACGCGTCCCGCAGAGGAGCGTTATGTCGAGGTGGCTGATCGTATCACCGCCGAGGGTGATTACGGCCGCAAGACCGGCAAGGGCTGGTATGTCTATGAGGACGGCAAAAAGACCGGGCCGAACCCCGATCTTGAGACATATCTGTCCGAAGAGCGGGAGGCAAAAGGCATAACCCCACGCGAGTTCTCGGATGAGGAAATCGTGGAGCGTTACATCACCGCGATGATCTCGGAAGCGACCCGCGTCGTAGAGGAAGGTATCGCGCTGCGCCCCATCGACGTCGATGCCGTGTTTCTTTTCGGCTATGGCTTCCCTCGCCACAGGGGCGGCCCGCTGCACACCGCTGATCAGATCGGCGCCAAGACCCTTGTGGACAGGATCGAACGCTACGCCGAGGAAGATCCCCATTACTGGCAGGTGCCCGACCTGCTGCGCCGAATGGCCGCAGAAGGCACGAGCTTTGCCGAGATGAATGAGAAAGGCTGATCCATGGACTTGACCTTCACCCCTGAGGAGGAAGCGTTTCGCCACGAGGTCCGCAGCTTCTTTCGTGAGAACCTGCCGGACGATCTTCGCGAGAAGGTTCGCGGCAACAGGCCGCTTGCCAAGGAAGATTACGAGCGCTGGCAGGCGATCCTGCATGAGAAGGGCTGGCTCGCGGCGTCCTGGCCCGAGAGATATGGCGGTCCCGGATGGACCGCCACCGAGCGCCATATCGTTGCCGAGGAAATGGCGCTGGCCTATGCGCCGAGGCTGGTCGCCTTCGGTCTGAATATGCTGGGGCCGGTCTTGATCAAGTTCGGGAGCGAAGAGCAGAAGAAGACGATCCTGCCGCGCATCCTGGATGGAAGTGACTGGTGGTGCCAAGGTTATTCCGAACCGGGCGCCGGGTCGGATCTTGCCAACCTCAAGACGACCGCCACTCGCGACGGCGACGACTATATCATCAACGGACAGAAGACCTGGACCACCCTGGGTCAGCATGCCGACAAGATCTTCTGTCTTGTGCGCACCGACCCGGAAGCGGCGAAGCCCCAGGAAGGAATCAGCTTCATCCTCGTCGATCTGGAGACGCCGGGCATCGAAATGAGGCCGATCCGCACGATCGACGGCGGCTATGAGGTGAACGAGGTGTTCTTCACCGATGTACGCGTGCCGGCGGCCAATCTGGTTGGCGAGGAAAATGCGGGCTGGACCATTGCGAAATACCTGCTGACGCACGAGCGCACCAATATTGCCGGTGTCGGCTTCGCGGCGCGCGACCTTTCCGCATTGAAGGAACTGGCCGCGCGTTCGTTCCGCAACGGCAAGCCGCTGTCAGAGGACCCTCTCTTCATGGCCGAGCTGATGAGGACGGAGATCGATCTGGAAGCGATGCGCATCACCAATCTGCGCGTCCTCGCAGAAAGCGAAAGCGGCGCCGCTGGCGGGCCGGAAAGCTCGATGCTCAAGATCAAGGGGACGGTGATCCTTCAGAAGCTGAACAGCCTGACGCGCCAGGCGCTCGGGGCGGCGGCCGCACCGTTTCCGGCAGACGCCCTTCCTCCGAACCTGCTGACTGTGGCACCGGAAAACGCCTCCGCCGCCGCGACCTATTTCAACAATCGGAAGCTGTCTATCTTCGGTGGATCGAACGAGATCCAGCGGAACATCATCGCCAAGGATCTTTTCGGAAAGTAAGCTCATGGATTTCACACCCACCGAAGACCGCAGGATGCTGTCGGACACGCTGCGCCGATTTCTGACCGATTCCTATCCTTTCGAAACCCGCAACAAGCTCGCATACGATCCGCCGTATCATTCGCCAGAAAAATACACCGAGTTGGCCGAGCTCGGGGTGATTGGCGCTTTCGTGAAAGAGGATGCCGGAGGGTTCGGCGGCGAGGGGTTCGATATCACGACGGTATTCGAGGAAATCGGCCGCGCCCTCTGCCCCGAGCCTCTGTTGGGCACGCTGATGTCGGTTCGTGCCCTCGCTGATCTGGGAAAAACCGACATGGTCGAGAAGATCATCGCCGGCGAGATCCGGCCGGCATTCGCAGTGTTCGAGCCAGAGGCGGGCGAGCGGTTGGACGACATCCGGACCGAAGCGTCAGGCAAAAAACTGACGGGGCGCAAATCTGTCGTCTACGGTGCGGAAGGTGGCGACCTTATTCTCGTCGCCGCACGGCTTTCGGGGAATATCGCTCTCTACGCTGTCCGTGACGCCGAAATCTCCGGCTATGCCATGATGGATGGTGCCGGTGCGGGCGAGGTGCTGCTCGACAATACCGAAGCGGAATTGCTTTCGGAAGATTGCCGCGAGGTGATCGAGGCGGCGCTTGATGCGGGCCGTCTTGCGCTTTGCGCCGAGGCTGTCGGTGCGATGGATGTGCAGCAGGCCATGACCATCGATTATATGAAGCAGCGAAAGCAGTTCGGGCGCCCCATCGCCGCGTTTCAGGCGCTTCAGCATCGCATCGTCGACATGGCAATCGAGATCGAGCAGGCGCGCTCGATCACCATTCTCGCGGCATCGCATCTTGGCGGCGAGCATCGGTCGCGTTTTGTTGCCATGGCCAAGAATCTCGTCGGACGGGCCGCCGAGCTGATCTCGGAAGAATCGGTTCAGCTTCATGGCGGGATCGGAATGACGTGGGAATATCCGGGTGCGCATTATGCCAAACGGCTTGTCATGATCGATCACCAGCTTGGCAGCGCCGAGTCTCATCTGCTGCGACTGATGGAGGCTGCCTGAGAAGGGAGCGACCGGGAGACGCGTCTCAAGCAAAGGAAAAAAGAGAGGCCGGGATCAGATCGTCCCGGCCTTTTGTCGTTTCACCTTTCAGACGCGCTCAGCCGTAAAAATATTCCGGTATCCAGAGCGCGATGCCAGGGAAGATGATGATCAGCAGCACACCGAGGATCGTCACAAGCACATAGGGAACGACGCTGGCATAGATATCGCCCATGGTCACATCCGCCGGAGCCACACCTTTCAGATAGAACAGGTTAAAGCCGAAGGGCGGCGTCATATAGCCGACCTCCATCATGATGATGAAGAGAATGCCGAACCAGATTGCGTCGAAACCCGCCGACTCGACGATGGGCAGGAAGACCGGCAGGGTAATCAGCATGATGCCAACCGGGTCCAGCACCATTCCGAACAGAAACAGGATGAACAGCATGAACGCCAATGCGCCCCAGTTTCCGCCCGGCAGCCCGGTCATGAGATTCGAGATCAGGCTCGATGCACCGAGCGCGGTATAGGCCGTCGAGAATGCGTGAGCGGCAAACAGGATCCAGATGACGAGCGCGGTGAGGCGGAGCGTGGCAATCGCTGCCTGGTGGATGACCTGCCACGACAGCTGCCTGTTAACGCCGGTCGCGACAAGCGCGCCGAAGACCCCGATCGCGGCGGCCTCTGTCGGCGTTGCGAAGCCGCCGAAGATGGCACCGAGAACGATGGTCACGATGAGGATCGGCAGGATGACAGCCCGAAGCGAACGCAGCTTGTCCATCAGGTCGCCACGCTCTTCCTTTGGGAGCGCAGGGCCGAGTTCGGGCTGGATCAGGCAGCGCACGCCGATATAGACCGACACAAGGGCGAACAGCAGCAGCCCGGGCCCGATCCCCGCCGCAAAGAGGCGGCCGACGGAGACCTCGGTGAGCAGCGCGTAAAGCACCATCAGGATCGACGGCGGTATCAGGATGCCCCAGCCGCCGCCCGCATTGATCGCGCCGAGCGCCAGTTTCTTGTCATAGCCGCGCTCTAGCATTTTCGGCAGGGCGATCGTGCCCATCGTCACGACGGCAGCGCCGGAGATGCCAGACATTGCGGCGAAGATCACACAGATCAGCACGGTGCCGATGGCCAGCCCGCCGCGCAATCCGCCGAGCCATTTATGCATCATGTCATAGAGGTCGTCCGCGACTCCTGATTTTTCCAGCAGAATGGCCATGAAGACGAAAAGGGGGATCGCCATGAGTGTTGCGTTCTGCATCGTCTCCCACATTTTCGACGCAATGAGGTAGAAGCCCAACGGCCCCATCTCGAAGAACAGGAAGATGACCGAAACACCCCCGAGAACGAAGGCGAGCGGCGCGCCGAGCATCACGAAGACGAGCAGAGAGCCGAAGAAGAGAAAGGTAAGGAGTTCAACGCTCATTGGGCAGGCTCCGCGCGCTTTTCTGCTTCGGTATCGGAGGGTGTCGCGGGCACGCCAAACACGTCTTCCGGAACCGGAAGCCCGCGCAGCACGCGTATATCGGACCAGAGCCGCACGATGGCCTGCAACAGGAGTAGGATCGCCGCGACCGGGATGAGTGCCTTCGTCGGCCAGAGCGGCGCTTTCCAGACGGAGTTGGAGCGTTCCAGATCGGCAATAGACTCCGCCGCGATCTCCCAGCCCTGCCAGAGAAGGATGCCAACGAACAGCAGCAGTAGAGGGGAGGTGACGATATCCACGAGCGCTTTGCGTTTTCGGGACAGGCGGCCGTAAAGAATGTCGACATTCACATGCCCTCGCTCGGCCAGCAGATACCCGCCGCCGAGGATGGCATATGCGCCGAAGATCAGCGTGGCCAGTTCAGCCGTCCAGATCGCGGGCGCGCCGAAAAGATAACGAAGCACGACATCCGCAAACAGAAACGCGAAGATTATCAGAACAGCAAGCGAGACCCACCGCCCGATGAACCGGTTGGTCTGGGTGACGGCGCGGGCAATTGACAACATGAGGTCGCTCCGGACGCGAGAGGCGCGCGCGGAAAAGGCCCGCGCCCGCGGCTTTCAATCAGCTCGTGTAACCCAGATCGGTCATGAGGGTGCGATAGATGTCCGCTGCGGACGCCGCATTCTCGCCCTTCTGCCCCTCGGTTTCCAGAATGCTTGCCGATGCCTCCTCCAGAAGGCCAAGAACATCTTCGGGAAGCTCGACGATCTCGATGTTGTTCTGCTCGATTCCTTCGCGAAGGGCGATGGCCTCCTGATGCTGGTACTCAGCCGTGCGCAGGAAGAACCGGTTTTCGACCACGTCGAGAAGCGCGGTGCGCAGTTCATCGGGAAGCTCGCCGAGCGCATCCATATTGATGATCCAGGCATCGGTCGTCTGCGCCAGAACCGGCTTGTAATGGTATTTGCAGACTTCCCACAGCGACATGGACTGCGCACCGATTGCCGCGCCCCAGTGCGCGCCGTCAACCACACCCGAACTGATCGCCTGATACAGCTCGGAGCCCGGCACGTATTGCGGCGCGGCCCCGGCGGCGGCGAGATAGTCGAGCATGGTGCCGGACGAGCGGATCTTCAGACCCTCGAAATCGCCCGCATTCTCGATCTTCTTCGACAGCGTCATCTCGGTGGGCAGGACCTTTTCGGCACGGATGGTCACGCCTTCGCTTTCGAGGTCTTTATTGACGAGGTCTTCGATGCCGAGATTCTTGGTGGCGTGCTCCATTTCCCAAGCCTGGCGCAGCGTGCCGGGAATCCCGTAAAGGAAGGACGCGGCTGCGGCATTGTCCTCGATATAGGAGGGGCTGATCGAGCCCATCGGCACGACGCCGCGGCGCACCACATTGAAGATGTCGGGACCCTTGGCGAACTCACCTGCGCCGAGAAGTTCAAGCTTAAAGGCGCCCTCCGTGCGCTCTTCCAGCGCGGTGGCGAGCGCGCCGAGGCTGCCGTCAAAGGAACCCGATGCTTTCGGCCAGTGCGACTGCACGCGCCAGGTGACTTGTGCCTGCGCGCTTGCGCGGCCAACCATGGCAGGCGCGGCGAAGGCTGCGACAGCGCCGCCGCGGATCATGGTGCGCCGGTTGATACCCTTTGTATTGCTGGTCATGTCTTCCTCCCTGGATGCGCGGCGAGCGGCAGCGCGATGACAGAATGCTGCCGTTCTCCCGACCCTTATTCAAGAGGACGATAAGCGCGCTGGCGCGGGCAAGTCAACAAGCGGAACTATATTTCGCAATGCGGACAAAAATGCTTGTGTCGCCTTGACCGCTGGAAGATCATCCCCTTAGGCTCACTGACAAATGTCAGGGGCTCTAGACGTACTAATCCCGGTTTTCTCTCATCTTTGTCCTGAGGGTCTCATGTCTCACGCGCTTTCCGAAGACGAACTGCACGATCTGCGGATGTCTGCCGACGCTCGTCCCCTGCTTGAAAAAGTGATCCGTCACGTCCACGACAACTGCATTCCCGCCGAGGCAGAATATCAGCGTCTCGGAAAGGATCGCGCCGAACGTTTCGCTTTCGCGCCCGGCCAGCTCGAACTTCTGGAAGATCTGAAGCGCAAGGCGCGCGAAGCCGGGCTGTGGAATTTCTTCCTGCCCGACTCGGAAACCGGCGAAGGGCTTTCGAATCTGGACTACGCCTATATCGCTTTCGAATTGGGCAAGTCGTCGCTGGCGCCCCAATCGCTCAACTGCGCCGCGCCGGACACAGGGAACATGGAGGTGCTAGAGCGCGTCGGCACCCCCGCTCAGAAGGAGCGGTGGCTCAAGCCGCTTCTGGCCGGAGAGATCCGCTCTGCCTTCGCGATGACAGAGCCGGATGTGGCGTCTTCCGATGCCAAGAATATCAGCACGAGCGCGGTGCTTGAGAATGGCGAGTGGGTTCTGAACGGCGAGAAATTCTATATTTCGGGCGCGGGCGATCCGCGCTGCAAGATACTGATCGTGATGTGCAAGACATCGCCTGAAGCAGAGGCGTTTCGTCAGCAGAGCCAGATCCTCGTGCCAATGGACACGCCGGGTCTGGAGATTGTCGGGCCGATGACGGTATTCGGGCAGGATCACGCCCCGCACGGCCATATGCATCTGCGCTTCAATGACGTGCGCGTGCCCGAAGAAAACATCCTGTGGGGCGAGGGTCGCGGTTTCGAAATCAGCCAGCTTCGCCTTGGTCCGGGCCGCATTCATCACTGCATGCGTTCCATCGGCTCGGCCGAGAAGGCCCTCGATCTGATGATTCATCGGGGCACCACACGTGAGGCCTTCGGCAAGCCCATCATAGACCTCGGCAAGAACATGGAGACGATTTCGCGCGCTCGAATCGATATCGACGCGATGCGGCTGTTGGTGCTCAAGGCGGCCAAGGCAATGGACGTGCTGGGCAACAAGGAGGCCCGGATCTGGGTGTCTAAGGCCAAGGCGATGGTCCCCGAGATCTGCTGCCGAATCATCGATGAAGCGATGCAGATCCACGGCGCGACCGGCATAAGCCAATGGTCCGACCTGCCGTCTATGTATGCGCATCAGCGGACGCTGCGCTTTGCCGACGGTCCCGATGAGGTGCATCACCACGTCATCGCGCGCGCCGAGCGTCAGGCTTTCGAGGCCTCCAATGAGCGCCAGGCGGTCGCGCAGGAAGCATCGCGGCGATGAATGTCTCGGGCAAACTCGCCGTTGTGACCGGCGCAGGGGGCGGAATCGGTCTCGCTCTTGGCAGGCGTCTTGTCGCGGAGGGGGCGAGGGTTGTCTTCTCCGATCGGGACGAGATGGCCTTGCGCGATGTCGCGGGGATCGGCCGGACAGAGGTCGTCGACGTTGCAGAGCCGGGAGCGACCGAGGCCATGATTGACACGGTGGAAGGAGAGCTCGGACAGATCGATCTTTTCTGCTCGAATGCCGGAATCATGCGTCGCGGCGGCGTCGAAGTGCCGGACCAGGACTGGCAGCATATGTGGGATGTGAATGTCATGGCCCATGTGCGGGCCGCGCGGCATCTCATCCCGCGCATGGCGGCGCGCGGCGGAGGCTATCTTTTACACACCGCCTCCGCTGCCGGATTGCTCAGCCAGGTCGGCTCTGCGCCTTATGCGGTCACGAAACACGCCGCTGTGGGCTTTGCGGAATGGGTCGCCCTGACCCACGGGGATGACGGGATCAGGGTCTCGGTGCTATGCCCGCAAGCGGTGAACACGGATATGGTCAGAGGCAACGAGTCCGGCGTCGCCAGCCTCGACGGGATGCTGGAACCCGATGCGGTGGCGGATGCAGCGCTCAGGGGTATTGCGGAAGAGCGCTTTCTGATACTGCCCCATCCCCAGGTGCTGGACTACATGCGCAACAAGACAGAGAGTTACGACCGCTGGATCGGTGGCATGCGTAAGCTCAACCGGCGCTTCGCGAAGAGCAAGGATGGTTGACGCCTCGGCACAACTTCTCGGGCTTCTCGACATGGAAAGCCTCGAGGTCGATCTCTTCCGGGGGCACGATCTGCCCGATCCGGGAAGCCGACGGATCTTCGGCGGTCTGGTCGTGGCGCAGGCGCTGATGGCGGCTTACGAGACGGTAGAGGACCGAAGCCGCGTCTGCCATTCGCTGCACGCGTATTTTCTGCGCGGAGGCGATCCCGAACAGCCAGTGATCTATCAGGTGGACCGCTCGAGGGACGGCGGAAGCTTCAGCACCCGCCGGGTCGTGGCGATCCAGCACGGCGCACAGATCTTCCATCTTTCGGCATCCTTCCACATCGCAGAGGAGGGCTGGGAACACCAGCACGCCATGCCTGCGCTGCCGGGGCCGGAGGAATGGACCGACCGGCGCGAATTGCGCTCGGAGGATGCCGCAAGGATCAAGGATCCGCGCGTGCTCGATTATCTGCGGGATCGCGCGATCGAAGTGCGCGAAGTCGAACCGCGCGACATTTTCGAGCCTGAGCCGGTGTCGGACCGAAACGCCGTCTGGTTCCGGATTCCCGCGGCCAAGGGGCAGGACATACGAATGCAGCAATGCCTGCTGGCCTATGCGTCGGATATGGGACTTCTGGGCGCCGCACTCCGGCCACATGGGCTAAGCTGGTTCCAGGGCAAAGTCATGAGCGCCAGCCTGGACCATGCTATGTGGTTCCATAGCGATGTCCGTGCCGAGGACTGGCAGCTCTATGCGATGGATTCGCCCTTTGCCGGCGGGGCTCGGTCCTTCAACCGAGGCAGCATCTATGACCGTTCTGGCCGCCTCGTCGCGAGCGCCGCGCAGGAGGGGCTCATGCGCCCGCTTCGAAAGAAGAGCTGATCCCCTATTCGTAGACCGACCATCCGCCATCGATGATGAGGGTCTGCCCTGTCATCCATGCGCCCGCATCGCTGGCCAGGAAATGCACAGCGCCGGCGATATCGTCCGGCTCGCCCAGGCGTTTGAGCGCATAGCTTTCCGCGACCTGTCTTGCACGCTCCTCGTTCTCCCAGAGTTTCCGGGCAAAGTCGGTCTTTACCAGCGCCGGAGCAATTCCGTTCGCGCGGATGTTATCCTTGCCATAGCAGACTGCGAGGTTCCGAACGAGCTGAGCGTCAGCGGCCTTGGTCAGCGCATAGGTCCCGAGCATATCCGAGCCTTTGAACCCCGCGATTGAACTGATGACGACGATCGCGCCGCCGCCAGCCTTTTGCATGCCGGGGATCACCCGCTTGGCCAGTCGCATGTTCGACCGGATATTGACGCGAATGGTCTTTTCGAACGCATCATCGGGAATGTCGAGGAACGGTCCGTGATAGGGATTGACCGCGGCGTTGCAGACAAGCACATCAACCGGACCGAGTTTTTCTTCGGTCGTTTTCACCAGATCTTCGAGTTCGTCATCTCGCGAGATATTCGCGGGAATGGGCGTGGCGTCACCCCCTGCATCACGGATCTCTGCGGCCACGCGCTCGCAATCCTCTGCGGTGCGGCTCGAGATCACGACGCGTGCGTTTGCAGCGGCGAGCGCCTCTGCCGACGCCCGGCCGATACCCTTGGTGGACCCCGTGATGAGTGCCGTCTTACCGGAAAGATCGAACAGGCGCATGATTTCCTCCCTTGACGTCACGATAAAACGGAGGCCTGAACATCTTGTCAACCAACTGCGGAACTCAATTTTGCGAGGCGGAACGTTTGGAGTATGATAACGTTGCGAGAGCGGTCGTGAAGGCAGAGATGCTTCATCCTCAGATGCGGCGCGCCAGATGGCCCAGAAGTGCCGGAACGGTTTCCTCGACAACAACGATGGCTGTCGTTAAGACCATTCGAGCCCTATCGCCGCTGGTCCGGCAAAGCGCTCCAGATCTCATCCTAGAGCGCTATCGCAAGGAAAGACCCTGAGATGATGGAAGATCATATCGATCTCGATCTAGGCACAGATCGCAACTTTGTCACCGCGCTGGCGCGGGGGCTGGAAGTTCTGCGCTGTTTTCGCCGCAACGAGACGAGCCTGTCTAACAGCGATATCGCGCAGCGCACCGGCTTGCCGCGCCCGACCGTGACACGTCTGACCCATACGCTGTGCCAACTCGACTACCTTGTGCATATGGAGGACTCAGGAAAATATCGCCTCGGGGCGGGCGTTCTGAGGCTCGGCTATGGGGTTCTGGCCGGTATCGATATCGCCAGCCGCGCATCGGAAGTGATGCGGGGGCTTTACGAGGGGGGGCCGAACCCCAACGCGACGGTGGCCTTCGGTGAGCGCCATCAACTGAGCATGATCTACACATCCGTTCACCGCCCGAACAGCGACGTATCGCTGACACTCGGTGTGGGGTCTCGATTGCCGCTCTTTCGGTCCGCGATGGGGCGCGCGCTTCTCTGTGCCCTTCCCGACGATGTCCGCGAGAGACTGCTTGTCCAGGCGGAAGACGCCGGCCGCGAGAACATCAAAGAGATCCGCAAGGGGCTGGAGCGCGCCTTTGAAGAATATGCCGAATACGGCTGGTGCTCTTCCTTCGGCGACTGGCGTCCGCAGATCAGCGGAATCGCGGTGCCGATCCTGTCGTTGCATGGGGACCGTATCTACAGCATGAACGTAGGTGCCCCCAGCTTCCTTATCACGCCTGACGAGCTGCGCGAACATTACGGCCCCCGCCTCATCGCGGCGGGGCGGGCTCTGAGCGACATTCCGGGCCGGCTTTGACCGACGCAGCCAGCCGTCCGGTTACATCGCCTCGATCCCCGCGCCAAGGCGGCGCGAGATGGTCGATGAGATCTGCGTCAGCGCCCTGACGATCACCTCCCGCTTGTCGGGCGTCGCCTCGCGCACGGGCAGGCTGACGGCAACGCCGGCCACGGCTTCGTTGGAGGCGTTCAGGACAAGGGCGCCGAAGCAGATCATACCGTCGCTCACCGCCTGGTTGTCTATGGAATAGCCGCGCTGTCGCGCCTCTGCGACGAGTTGCAGAAGCTCATCAAGCGACTGTGGCGAATGCGGTGTCATCGGCGGCGGCAGACCATCCGCGAAACGATTCCGGATCTCGGTCTCTGACATGCGGGTCATGAAGGCCTGCCCGGTGGCGGTAAATGCCATCGGCAGACGCATGCCGATGCTGAAGTTGAACCAGGGCGTATGATCGGAGTTGCGCGCGCCGATATAGACGACGTCGTTGCCGTTCAGCACCGACAACGTGATGGTCGCGCCCTGAAGCTGGTCG
The DNA here is from genome assembly GCF_027912835.1 of Paracoccus sediminicola. Lineage (NCBI taxonomy): Bacteria > Pseudomonadati > Pseudomonadota > Alphaproteobacteria > Rhodobacterales > Paracoccaceae > Paracoccus > Paracoccus sediminicola. The sequence goes on along the minus strand of NZ_CP115768.1, from coordinate 2,378,556 downwards.
GTGCCTTCATCCCAGATCCGGGCAAACTCTGCCGTCACATCGCTGCGGCGCGCGAAGGCGCGCGACCAATGCATGACATGCGGGCCGATCGCGTAGCTGTTGTCGGAGTTCCGCACGAGCAGGCCGAGCTCTTCAAGGGTACTGCACTGCGCGTGGACCGAGCTTTTCGCCAGCCCCAAGCGTCTCGCCATGCTTGCAATGGTCAGGCTGTCGGGTTCATCGGCAATGAGATCCATGAGCGCGGTCGCCCGACCGATGGCAGGGACAGAGAGTTTACGACTGCGATCGGTCGCCATCGGTTCTCTCATTTTAAGCTTTTCAGCAAGCGAATGTTTGACACAGTCCGAATCCGCGTTATCATCCAGAATAATGAATATCGTTCAGTATACTGGACGCCTACGCATGCCGCAAGCGTTTCGGGAGGCGCTGGCGGCGGTCGCTGGATGCGCCGTCGCACAAGCGCGGCCGCGACTGAGCATAAAAAGCGGGTCGGCTTCATCGAGCTAACCTGATATTTCGGGAGGAGACACATCATGAAATACCACATCGCCGCGCTGACGCTTTGCACGGCCATCGTCCCCGCGACGGTCGGCCACGCGCAAGAGGACAGCTTCAAGATCGGGGTGCCGGTCTTCCTGTCCGGAGCCGCCGCCGGCCCGTTCGGCGAGCCGGAAAAGAATGCCGCTGAACTGTTGTTCGACGCGCTCAATGCCGGTGAGGTTCCGGCCCCCTATGACAGCGTCGGGATCAACGGCCGCAGCATCGTCGGCACCTTCACCGATGAGGCCTCGGATGCCGCAGTCGAGTATCGCAATCTCGTCGATCGTGAGGCGGTCGATGCGGTGATCGGTTATACGTCGTCGGGGAACTGCCAGACGGTCGCGCCGCTCGCCGAGGAGCTGGAGACCTTTACCGTTTTCGTCGATTGCGGCACACCGCAGATTTTCGAACAGGTGGTGACCGATCCGAAGTTTCTGTTCCGGACCGGGCCGACAGCAACACCCGATGCCGTGGGCGCGGCCCGCTATCTGGTCGATACCGGCGCGGATCTGTCGCGCGTGGCCGGCGTGAACCAGAATTACGCCTGGGGTCAGGACAATTGGCGGGATTTCACGGCCTCTCTTGAAGCGCTCGATACCGGTGCAGAGCTGGTTTCGGAACAGTTTCCGCAGCTCGGCGCCGGGCAATACGGTGCGGAGGTCTCGGCGCTGCTGACATCCTCCCCGACGGTTGTGTTCAGCTCGTTCTGGGGTGGCGACCTCGAGGCGCTGGTCCTGCAATCGGCCCCGCGTGGTCTTTTTGCGCGCTCGACGGTGCTGATGACCTGCGGCGAGGCTCTGTTCCCCGTCATCGCCAAGGATGTGCCGGAAGGTGCGATCATCTCGGCGCGCGGCCCGTATAGCGTGTTCGCGCCAGAGAATGAACTCGCAAGCTGGTTCACCGCAGCCTATGAAGAGCGCTTCGGTCAGAAGCCCACCTATCCGGCCTGGAAAATGGCGCAAGCGGTGCTGGGCACCAAGGCTGCATTCGAAGCGGCGGGCGAGAATGCGACAGGCGCGGAAGCGGCCGAAGCTTTCGCCGGCATGGAATTCGAAGCCCCCTCCGGCACGGTTCGCATGGCCAATGCCAATGGCCACCAGGCCATCCAGGGCATCGGCTTCGGCACCTATAAGCTGAGCGAAGACGGTGAGCCGGGTGTCGAGAATGTCATTTTCTACGACGCCGAATGCGTGAGCCCACCCGCTGATATGACCGCGGAAGAATGGATCGAGTCGGGCTTCGAAGGTTCGACTTGCAGCTGAGCCGTGATCCTTGGGCGGATCCCTGTCGCAGGGATCCGCCAACTGCATTCGAGCTTCCGGGACAGTAGATGCTGAAATTCACCGCCATTATGCTCGACGGCATGAACTACGCCGCCTGGCTCTTTCTGGTCGCAGTAGGGCTCACGCTGATCTACGGTGTGATGCGTATCCTGAACATCGCACATGGGGCCTTCTACGCTATAGGCGCCTATATCTGCGCCTCGGCGCTCGGGGCCTATTACGGTGCGGGATTGCCTCAGGCCGGGGCGTTTCTGGCGATGGGGATGGCCGCCGTTGTCGTCGGCTTCGTGGTGGGTCTGGCCATCGAACGCGGCGTTCTAAGATTTCTGACCGGGAAGGACGAGGTGCTGATGGTCCTCGTCACCTATGCAATGTTCCTGATCCTCGAAGATGCGGTAAAGCTGATCTGGGGCGTGAACAGCTATTTCGTCTATGAGCCCTATGCCTATTTCGGCTTCGTCGAGATCGGTGGGCTTCCATATCAGGTCTATGATCTGCTGATGGTGGTGCTGGCCGTCGTGCTTGGCTTTGCCCTGTGGTTCTGGCTCGAGCGAACGCGGATGGGCCGGATGACGACCGCTGTGGTGGCCGACCGCGAGATCAGCGCGGCCATGGGCATCAATGTCACGCGGATATTCTCTACAACCTTCGTCATCGGCACCATCTTCGCGATGATCGGCGGTGTCATCACGGCGCCGAAAATCGCGATCACGCCAGGCATCGGGGTTGAGGTCATCATCCTTGCTTTCGCAGTCGTGGTGATCGGCGGCCTGGGCTCGATCCCCGGTGCGGCGATCGGCGCGATCTTTGCGGGTTATGCGCGTGCGCTGTCGGTGCATCTCGCGCCCGAGTTCGATCTCTTTGCGATCTATGCTGTGATGGCTGCGGTTCTGGCGGTCCGGCCTCACGGGCTTTTTGCGAAAACCTCGGGGCGAAAAATATGACGAAGACGGATTTCCGCCGCGAACATATCTATATAGCGATCCTCGCCTGCCTGCTGATCGCCGGGTTCTTTTTGCCGGGGTGGCTGCGCTTTCTTTTGCAGACGGCGCTGGCGGGCGGTCTTGTCGCGCTTGGCGTCGCGCTTCAGATGCGCGCAGGGTTGGTGAATTTCGGGCAGGGCCTTTACTATTGTATCGGCGGCTATGCGGTCGGGATGCTGGCGGCGAAGCTGGGCATCACCGATGCGGCTCTGCTGCTGCCCGCGGCGATCCTGGCGTCACTGCTGACCGGCGCAGTGCTGGGCCTGCTTCTTGCGCGCTACCGGGAAATCTTCTTCGCCATGCTGTCACTGGCCGTGTCGATGATCCTCTACGGACTTCTCGTCCGGGCATCATGGCTGGGGTCCACCGACGGCTTCAATATCCCGCCGGTCAGCTATCTGGGCTGGTCACCCGAACGTGCGATCCGGCCTGCGATAACCTATGGTGTCACCGCCGCTCTCACCGTCTTGTCCTGCCTCGTCGTGGCGCGTTATCTGCGCTCGGGCGCAGGTATGCTGTGCGAAGCCGTGGCCGAGAATGAAATCAGGCTGGAATATCTGGGCGCTTCTCCGAAGCGGATCGTGTTCATCGCGATTGCCGTTGCCGCTGCGCTGTCTGGGCTCGGCGGCGGTCTGTTCGCCATTTCGACCGGGCATGTCGATCCGACGATGACGAACTGGACGACGTCGGGCCAATTCGTCTTTGTCGCGCTGCTCGCGGGGCGTGGCAGCGCAATCGCGCCGGTAATTGGGTATTTCCTGCTGCAACTCGTGAGGACCTATGCGCTCGATATCGCGCCGAACGCATGGCAGATGATCCTCGGAGCGGTGATGCTGAGCGTGATCCTGCTGCTGCCTGACGGGCTGTGGTCTCTGGTGCAGAAACGGAGAAAAGCATGACCCGCGAAGCCATCCTGCGCACGGAAGGACTTGGCAAAAGCTTCGGCGGCGTCGTCGCGGCAGAGAACATCTCCATCGCCATGTATCCTGGTGAGACACTCGCCGTGATCGGTGCCAACGGCGCTGGCAAGACGACGTTCGTCAACATGGTGACCGGGTATCTCACGCCCTCCACCGGTCGGATCAGCTTTCGGGGCCAGGACATCACCGGCTGGTCGCCCAAGGATACGGCGCGTGCCGGGATCCGTCGCAGCTTCCAGATCAGCCAGATCTTCCCCGAGCTGACCTCGCTGGAAAACCTGATGATCGCAGATGTCGCCGCCAAGGAAACCAGCGGCGGGCTTTGGGCGCCGTCCATCACGGCCGCGCGGGTCGAGGCCGCGGGCGTTGTCCTGGAACGTTTCGGTCTGGAACGGTTTGGCGATCACGTTGTGGGAACGCTGCCGCAAGGTGTCAAGAAGCAGCTCGATATCGCCATGGCGGCGGTCAACGACCCTGCCGTCATTCTGCTGGACGAGCCCACCTCTGGCGTGTCCGTCGATGAAAAGATCGAGATGATGGAGACCGTCATCAAGCCGCTTGAGGACGGTGAAACGACGCTTATGTTCATCGAGCACGACATGGATATCGTCGAGCGCTTCGCGCGGCGCACCGTGGCCTTCTATGAAGGTCAGATCCTCGCGGATGGGCCGACCGAAGAGGTGCTGCGCAACGACAAGGTGCGGCAGTATGTGGTCGGAGGCGCCCATGCTTGAGACACGCGATCTCGATGCCGGCATAGCAGGGACCACCATCCTGCGCGGTGCCAGCCTGTCGATCCGCAGCGGGTCCTCTGCCGGTCTTGTGGGCCGCAACGGGGCCGGCAAGACCACCTTCATGCGGGCGGTGATGGGTTTGATCCCGCCCTCGGGCGGCACCGTTATGATTGACGGCCAGGACGTCACGTCGGCGCCCGCACATATCCGCGCATCGCTCGGCGTGGGCTACATGCCCGAAGATCGGCGCCTGATCCCGGAATTCAGCGTCGAGGAAAATATCCTTTTGCCGATCCGCGCCACCGGTCAGGGCGGATACGAAAAGCGGCTCAGCATGGTCTATGAGCTCATGCCCGAGATCGCGCGCTTCTCGGAACGCAGGGCGCTGGCGCTTTCGGGCGGGCAGCAGAAGCTGGTGGCGCTGGGTCGTGCGATGATGATCGGCACGCGGCTGCTGCTCCTGGATGAACCATTCGAGGGCGTCGCACCGGCGCTCGCCCAGCGTCTGATCGAGGTAATTTCATCGCTGCGGGGCGAGGGCCTGTCGGTGCTGCTGTCCGAATCCGACCACGTCCATTCTGCGGGTCTGATCGACTCGCTTTTCGTGATCGAGCGCGGAGAGATCACCGAGCGCAACCCGTCGGCGCAGGATGAAACTCCGGCCCATTGATATTCAAAAAGGGAGGAAACTGACGATGAAAACCGCATTTACAGCCATTCTGGCCGGAGCAGCGTTGTTGTCGAGCTCGCTCATGGCGCAGGAGGCCAGTGACGACGCGGAACCCGCCGCAGCCGCCGAGGCTCAGGCGGGCGCCGATCAGGCAGAGTCAGAAGATGGCGCTGCCACCGAGGACAGCGCCGCCCAAGACTGGTTCCCCTCGACATACGGAGCCGATGACGAACTCGGCGCCGCCAATCTGCTGTCGCCGGAACTGGTGCTGAAGGCCGCAGAGCTGGTGACCGAAGGGAAGGCCTATCCGCTCGGCATTCCGGTCGGCGCAAACACGCCCGGCTTCGGCGTTCGGGAACTCGACATCAATATCTTCATGCCGGGCCAGGAGGGGGGCAGCTCGATCGGGCCGAATAAAATGACCTATGTGGATGATGTCATCATGGGCTGGGTGGGTCTGGGCAGCCAGATCGACGGTCTCGGACATCTGGGAATCGACAATGTTTTCTATAACGGGAACACTCCTGCCGACTATGTGACGACTGGCGGCCTGACGAAGATGGGCATTCACAACATCCCGCCCATCGTGACCCGCGGACTGGTCATCGACGTGGCCGGCGCGCGCGGCGTCGATGTGATGGAGGCCGGCGAATATATCTCGCTCGACGAGATCCAGAGCATTCTCGAGGACAGCGATCTCACCGTGGAGGAAGGCGACGTCGTTCTGCTGCATACCGGTTGGCTGAGCCTGATCGAAAGCGAGCCGGAACGCTTCGCGGAAGGAGAGCCGGGGATCGACCGGGTTGCCGCAGCCTGGCTTGCCGAACAAGGCGCCATCGCGGTCGGGGCGGACACGTGGGGGCTGGACGCGGTTCCGGGGCCCGAAGGAACCGCGTTTTCCGCGCATCAGGAGCTGCTGGCGAAGAACGGGGTCTATATTCTGGAGAACATGGCCACTCAGCAGCTTGTAGATGACGGTGTGACCGAGTTCATGTTCGTGCTTGGCCAGCCCCGTCTCGAAGGCGCGGTGCAGTCGATCATCAATCCGGTCGCGATACGCTGACCGGCAGCCACCACAGGAGAGATCCGATGAAGGCCAAAGTCGCCCTGCTCAGGGAAATGTCGCTGCCGCGCCCCTATGGAGAAAGCAAGCCGCTCGATATTGTCGAAGCTGAACTTGCCGATCCGGGGCCCGGCCAGGTTCTGGTGCGCATGGCGGCGGCGGGTTTATGCCATTCGGATCTCTCTGTCATCAACGGTGACCGGCCGCGCGACACGCCGGTGGCGCTTGGCCACGAAGCCTCCGGGGTGATCGAAGCGGTTGGGCCAGGTGTGTCGCGGCTGAAAGAAGGCGATCATGTCGTGATGGTCTTTGTGCCCTCCTGCGGTCACTGCGTGCCCTGCGCCGAAGGCAGGCCCGCTCTGTGCGAGCCTGCCGCTGCGGCCGGTGCGGAGGGCACCTTGCTCGGGGGGGACCGCAAGATCAGCGTGGATGGGCAGGTGGTCAACCATCACATCGGTGTATCGGCCTTTTCGACCCATGCGGTGATGTCCGAAAATTCCTGCATCCGCATCGATGACGACATTCCGCTCGACAAGGCCGCGCTTCTTGGCTGTGCCGTTCTGACCGGCGTGGGGGCGGTGCTGAATTCCGGTGCGCTCAAGATGGGCGAAAGCTGCGCCATCGTCGGGCTCGGCGGGGTCGGGCTGGCCGGATTGCTGGGGGCCGTCGCAGCCGGTGCCGAAACGACCGTGGCTGTGGATCTGTCCGAGGACAAAAGGAAGCAGGCGCTCGAACTGGGTGCCACCCATGCGATCGACCCGACGGAAGAGGGCGCCGAGGCTCGGGTGAAGGAATGGACAGGCGGCGGTGTCGATCTGGCCGTCGAGCTGGCCGGCGCCGCGCCGGCGCTGGAATTTGCCTATAGGATCACAAGGCGAGGCGGAACCACCGTGACAGCGGGACTGCCACATCCAGACGCGCGTATCTCGCTTCCGCCGGTATCTATCACTGCTGAAGAGCGCTGCATCAAAGGCTCCTATGTGGGTTCATGCGTGCCGCTTCGCGATATTCCCCGCTTTGCCAAACTCATGCAGACCGGCAAGCTGCCGATCGAGAAGCTCATGACCCATCGGCTGCGTCTGGATGAGATCAACGAGGGGTTCGAACGCCTCGCGGCGGGCGACGCGATCCGGCAGGTGATCGTCTTCGACTAGGCAAGCGGTCGTCAGACAGATGTGTTCCGGGCGGGGATGGTCCTCGCCCGTCCTCGCTCAGCCGGGGAAGCGAAACCGCGCCAGCGTCTCGTCCTTGATCCGGATCGAAAATCCCGGCTGATCCGGCGGCATATAGGCGCCGTTGCGGATCTCGCAGGGGTCGGTGAAATGCTCGTGAAGATGATCGACGAATTCGATCCGCCGGTCCTCGCGCGTGCCGCTGACGGCGACATAGTCGATCATCGACAGATGCTGCACATATTCGCACAGCCCCACCCCTCCTGCATGGGGCCAGACCGGAAGCCCGTATTTCGCGGCCATGAGCTGCACCGCAAGCACCTCGTTCAATCCGCCCAGACGGCAGGCGTCGATCTGGACCACGTCGATTGCACCGGCTGTGATGAACTGCTTGAAGATGATCCGGTTCTGGCACATTTCGCCCGTGGCAACACGTATCGGCGCGACCGCCTCGCGGATGGTTCGGTGGCCCAGCACGTCGTCGGGCGAGGTCGGCTCTTCGATGAAATAGGGCTTGGCGAAGGCCAGTCTGTCGACCCAGTCCACGGCCTGCCCAACCTCCCACACCTGGTTGGCGTCGATCATGAGCGCGACGTCCCAGCCGAGTTCCTCGCGGGCGATGGTCAGCCGCCGGATGTCATCGTCCAGATCGCGGCCCACCTTCATCTTGATATGGGTGAACCCGGCGGCCTTCGCCTCGCGGCACAACCGACGCAGCTTGTCGTCCGGATAGCCGAGCCAACCGGCCGAAGTGGTATAGCAGGGATAGCCATTGGCCTCGAGATCGGCGATGCGCGCCTCGCGGCCATCGGTGGCGCGTTCGAGGATTTCGCGCGCCTCGTTCGGGGTCAGCGCATCGGAGAGATAGCGGAAATCGACAATCCTGAGAATGTCTTCGGGGCGCATATCGGCCACAAGTCGCCAGACCGGCTTACCTTCGGCCCGCGCCCACAGATCCCAGACCGCGTTGACGATAGCGCCGGTCGCCAGATGGATGACCCCCTTGTCGGGGCCGACCCAGCGAAGCTGGCTATCGCCCGTTACATGGCGCCAGAACCGGCCCGGATCCTCGCGGATCCAGTCCAGATCCAGCCCGACGACGCGAGGCGCTAGGGCGCGGATGGCAGCCTCGCACAGCTCGTTGCCGCGTCCAATGGTGAAGGTCAGCCCAAATCCTTCCAACCCGGCATCGGTTTCCAGCACGACATAGGCAGCCGAATAGACCGGATCGGGATTCATCGCGTCCGAGCCGTCGAGCGCGCCTTCGGAGGGAAAGCGCAGATCGAAGCTGCGCAGCCCGGTGATCCTCATCCGTCGGCCACCACGTCCTGACGCTGCTGGCCCAGCCCTTCGATCCCGAGCTCGACCACGTCACCGGGTTTCAGGAATCGGGGCGGCTTCAGCCCCAGCCCGACGCCGGGCGGCGTGCCGGTCGAGATGACGTCGCCCGGATGCAGCGACATGAACTGTGACAGATAGCTGACCAGATGCGCGACCCCGAAGACCATGGTCGCCGAGCTGCCATTCTGCATCGTCTCACCGTTCACGGTGAGCCACATCGACAGGTTTTGCGGGTCTGCGATCTCGTCCCTGGTCACCAGCCACGGCCCGATCTGACCGAAATTGTCGCAGCTCTTGCCCTTGGTCCACTGCCCCGAACGCTCGATCTGGAAAGCCCGCTCAGAGACATCGTTGGTAACGGCATAGCCGGCCACGTGATCCATCGCCTCGGCTTCCGTCACGTATTTGGCGCGTTTCCCGATGATGACCGCAAGCTCGACCTCCCAATCGGTTTTCTGTGAACCGCGCGGGATGATGATGGGATCATTCGGCCCGCAAATCGCCGAGCTGGCCTTCATGAAGATGATCGGCTCCTTCGGGACCTCGGCACCTGTCTCGGCGGCGTGATCCGAGTAGTTCAGGCCGATGCAGATGAACTTGCCCGTGCCCGCCACACAGGGTCCGAGACGCGGGTCGCCCTCGACGAGCGGCAGGGTAGACGGGTCGATTTCGGCGATATCCCGCAGCCGGGCCGGATCGATATTCGCGCCGGAAATATCGTCGACATGGCCGGACAGGTCGCGGATCCGTCCCTGAGCGTCGATCATCCCGGGCCTTTCCGCGCCCGGTGCACCGTAGCGTAGCAGCTTCATGACATTTCTCCTTAAATCGTCCACCCACCGTCGATGCAGACAGCCTGCCCGGTGGTATAGCTTGCCCCCGCGAGATACAGCGCCAGATCCGCGATTTCCTCGGCCTCGCCAATCCGGCCCATGGGTTGCCGGGCGATGAAATCGCGCCGGGCCCGATCGTAATCGCCGGTTGACGAAAGCCTTTCGTCAAGCGAGGGCGACTGCACCGTGCCCGGGCAGATCGCGTTGCAGCGGATGCCCTGAGTCACGAAGTCGGCCGCGACGGATTTGGTCAGGCCCAGAACCGCGGCCTTCGTCGTGCTGTAGACAAACCGATTGGGCACGCCCTTGATCGAGCTGGCGACCGAGCTCATGTTCAGGATGCACCCTTCGCCGCGCTCGATCATTCCCGGCAGCACCGCCCGGATCATGCGGATCATCGAGCGGACGTTGAGATCGAAGGCGAAGTCGAGATCCGTGTCTGGCATGTCCAAAATCGTTCCGCCATGCACGAAACCTGCGCAGTTGAACAGCACATCGACAGGTCCAGATGCCGCCACCAGATCGTTGACCATCCTGTCGTCCAGCACATCCAGCCGGTCGGTGCGGATGCCCGGGGTGTCGTCGAGCGTTGCGAGCGTTTCCGCGTTGATGTCCGTCGCCAGAACCTCTGCGCCTGCGCGGGCGAAGGCCTCGGCTGTGGCGCGCCCGATGCCCTGTCCCGCTGCGGTGATGAGCACGCGCTTTCCTGTCAGATCAATCATGCCGTCCCCTGTTTCTCGATGATATAGATATGCTCGCAGGCCATCACGACCTGATCATGCTGGTTGAGCACTTCGACCGTTTCGAAAAGCCGCCCAGCGTTGGGTCTTTTGGGATCGTCCTCCTTGCGCGCGGCGGTGACGCGGGTGCGGATCGTGTCGCCGATGAAGACCGGGCGGACGAAGCGCAGCCGGTCATACCCATAGGAGAACGCGACCGGATTGATGACCGTCGCGGTCAGCCCGATGCCTATGGCGAAAACCATGGTGCCATGGGCGATACGCTGGCCGAATTCGCTATCGGCCATGAACACCGAATCCATGTGATGCGGAAAGAAATCGCCCGTATGGCCGGCATGGACGACGAAGTCCGTCTCGGTGATGGTGCGGCCAAAGGTGACCCGGCTTTCGCCGATCTCGATGTCTTCGAAGTAGCGGGTGATTTCCATCAGGGCAGGCTTTCGATGGGTGTGGCGGGTTGATTGGATGATCTATAGGCCGCCTCGACAAGCGCCATCGTGCGCCATGCATCCTCGACCGGCGAGATGAGTTTCTCCTCGCCTTCAGCCGCGCGCTGAAGATTGTGCATCCGTCCGGTGAATGCGTCAGGAAACCATGCGCCTGTCAACGGCACATCCAGCCAGTCGCCGCCTTTGGGACAAAGGCGCAGGATGTCCTTCTCGCCCGTTGGATAGTCGAGATTCACGCCGAATTGCAGATAGGCTGCGCCTTCGGTCCCGGCGACGCGCATCTCGCAGGCCTGATGGGGCCGGCCGAAATTCCAGTCGTGGTTGATCGACAAGGTGCAGCGGACCCGGTCTCCGTAATCGAGGATCGCGGATGTGCGGGTCTGGGCGACCCCATGTGCGGGATGGCCGAGCGTTTTCGCATGCACGCCGACAGGATCGCCGAGCAACTGGCGTATGCTGTCGAGATAATGGATCGAGTGCATCGTGATCTCGATCCGCGGCAGACCGTCAAGAAACGCCCAGAGGCTCCACGGCGTCGCCAGCACGCCGTGCAGTTCCACATCGACAAGCTCGCCCAGCCATCCTTTCGCGATGGCATCACGCAACGCGATCATCATCGGGGCGAAGCGCAGCTGAAAATTTACCGCTGCCAGCAATTTGCGCGCGCGGCAGACGCTCAGGATCTCGGAAGCTCCGGCGAGATCCATGCCCATCGGTTTCTGGATCAGCACCGGCGCGCCCTCGGGTAATGCGGCGAGAATCGCGGCATGGGCGGCGGGCGGCGTGGCCAGATCGAACACAGCGCCTTCGACAGCCGCAGCCTCCTCGACCGAGGTGAGGGCGCGAAAGCCAAGATCCGCCGCTTTCTGCGGTTCGGGGTCATAGATCCCCGCAATTTCGTAACCGCCTTTGGCATAGGCGGGCAGATGCGCGTCGCGCGTGATTGAGCCCGCGCCGAAGATCACGATGGGCCGCCGCCGCGTCGAGCCAGGCCAGTGCCGGGTCAGGCTGCCAGCGTCACTCATGGAAGAACACCTCTTCCATCGGCGCCCACCACTCGCCCTCTCTGGCACTATCCATCTTGCGCTGGCAGGGTTCGCATAGCGCCCACCATTCCCGCGTCACCGGATCGGCGGCCATTTTGGCCTGATCCGCTGCCCAGTCAGCGCCGTGATACTCGAAATGTGAGAACAGGAGGTTTTCCGGCTCGCGCAGATAAATCACGTAGTTGCGGATATTACAGGCGCTGATGGTCTTGAGCACGCCCGGCCACGCCCTTGCGTGAAGCGCCTTGTATTCGGAGATTTTCTCGGGCCTGATCCCGATGACGGAACCCATGCGGATCATGTCGGGGCCTCCGTTATGGTCATGTTGAATTCGGGAATTGCGCGGGCTGCGATGGCCTCTGGATCCCAGTCGATGCCGATGCCGGGGGTTTCGGGTGCGAAGGCATGGCCATTCTCGATCCTCAGCGCGCTGCCGGTGATGTCATCGAGCTGCGGAATATATTCGACATAACGCCCGTTCTGCACCGCGCAGACAAGGCTGACATGCAGCTCCATCAGGAAATGCGGGCAGACCGGCAGATCGAATCCCTCGGCCATATGCGCGACCTTGAGCCAGGGTGTGATACCGCCGATCCTGCCAGCGTCGACCTGGATGATCCCGCAGGCGTCGCGCGCCGCATATTCTGCGAAATGACGGATCGAATAGAGCGACTCTCCGACTGCGATGGGGATCGGGCTCGATCGTGCCAGCGACGCATGTCCGGCAATATCGTCCGCGGGCAGGGGTTCTTCGATCCACGCCAGCCCGAACGGCGCGAGCGCCTCGGCCCGTCGGCGCGCGCTGTCGCGGGCAAAACCCTGGTTGGCGTCGGTCATGATTTCGTAGCTGTCGCCGACCGCATCGCGCAGCGCCTTCAGCCGGGCCACATCATCGGCGATGGCGGAGCGCCCGATCTTGACCTTGGACCCGGTAAACCCCTGCGCCTTCGCGGCAAGCGCGTCCTCGACAATGGCCTCTGTCGGCAAATGCAGCCAGCCGCCTTCTGTCGTATAGCAGGGTGCCGATGCCCGTGCCCCGCCCGCGAGTCGCCACAGGGGCAGTCCCGCTTTGCGGCAGCGCAGATCCCACAACGCGGTGTCGATGGCGGCAAGCGCGATCGAGGTGATCGCCCCGATCGTAGTGGCATGGGTCAGAAATTCGAGATCGTGCCAGATCGCCTCGACCTCGGTCGCATCGCGCCCGATCAGGCGCGGGCAGAGATGATCGGCCAGCAGGCGCATGACCGACGAGCCGCCAGTCCCGATTGTATAGGAATACCCGATGCCCTGCGCGCCGTCGCTGTCGGTGACGGTGACGAGCGGGGTTTCCTGACTGACGAAGCTCTGGATCGCATCCCTGCGTTCGACCTTTGGTGCAAGATCGACCATCGCCAGCTCAACGCGTTCGATCCTTGCCATCATGCCTCCCTCAGGCTGCGGCCGGTCTCAGCGTCGAACAGATGCGCGCGCGACAGGTCGAACTGGAACTCGACCGTATCGCCGCTTCGGATGGGGCGGGGGTTGAGCATCCGGCTGGTCCATTCGGCCCCGGCAAAGCGGACGAACAGCAGCGTCTCATTGCCGAGCGGTTCGGTCAGGGCGACCTGCAGCGGAAGCGTTTCGACATCTGTTCCGCTATGCAAACCGTGGCCCACCGGATAGACATCGTCGGGACGCAGGCCGAAGGTGACCCGGGCGCCGTCCTCGAGCCGGTCGAAATAATCGCGCGGCAGTGGCAATTCGGCCCCATCCGCGAATCGCAGCCGGTCGCCGCGGCGCTGCGCATCCGCAATGTTCATTGGCGGAGAGCCGATGAATCCAGCGACAAAGCGCGTGGCCGGTCTGTTGAAGACCTCGTCCGGCGTGCCGGCCTGCTCGATCCGCCCGTCCCGCATGATGACGATGCGGTCGGCCAAAGTCATCGCCTCGACCTGATCATGGGTCACATAGACCACCGTAGCGCCGAGCCTCGCATGGAGCTTCTTGATCTCGGTCCGCATCTGCCCGCGCAGCTTGGCGTCGAGATTGGAGAGCGGCTCATCGAACAGGAACACGTCCGGGCTTCGCACGATGGCGCGCCCCATGGCCACACGCTGACGCTGCCCGCCGGAAAGCTGCGCCGGGCGGCGGTCCAGAAGAGGCTCGATCTCGAGCGCGCGCGCGGCCTCTGTCACGGCGTCGTCGATTTCGGCTTGCGGGCGCTTGGCGATCTTGAGCGTGAAGCCCATATTCTCGCGCACTGTCATATGTGGATAGAGCGCGTAGGACTGGAACACCATCGAGATATTGCGCTGCCGCGGCGCCAGATCGTTGACCAGCCTGTCGCCGATCGAGATATCCCCTTCCGAGATATCTTCGAGACCGGCGATCATCCGCAGCGTCGTGGATTTACCGCAGCCTGACGGGCCGACAAGGGCGACGAATTCGCCGTCCTCGACGCTCAGATCAATCCCCTTCACGGCGTGGAAAGCGCCATATTTCTTGTCGAGCTTCGACAATGTCAGGTCGGCCATGATCCTATCCCTTCACGGCGCCTGCGGTCAGACCGGAGACGAGATGTTTCTGAACGGCGTAAGTGAGCAGCAGCGCCGGCACGATCATCACCACGGCCAGTGCGCACATGCCGCGCCAGTCGATGGTGAACTCGGCGGTGTAATCCAGCAATCCGACCGGCAACGTCTTGCTGTTGGTCGAGCGGGTGAGCTGAGAGGCAAGCGCGAACTCGTTCCAGGCCGTGAGGAAGGCGAAGATCCCGGCGCTCGCGATGCCGGGGCGGGCAAGTGGAAACTCGACCTGCCAGAAAGCCTGCCAGCGGGTGCAGCCGTCGATCTGCGCCGCCTCGGCGAGATCGCGCGGGACCTGCCGGAAGAACCCGTCGATCAGCCAGATCGTAAACGGCACATTCATCGCGACATAGGCCAGGATCAGCCCGAAATGCGTATCGATGATCCCAAGCTTTGCGTAGATATAGAATAGCGGTAGCGAAAGCGCGATGCCCGGCACCGTCCGGGTCAGCATCAGCCCCAGAAACCACCCCGACTTACCCCGAAAGCGATACCGTGCAAACGCATAGCCGCCCGCCATTCCGATCATGAGCGCGATCACCGTCGAGGTCACGGCGATGATGATCGAGTTGCGGAAATAGTCGATCACCGGAATACCCCCGCTGCCCACACCCGAGAACATCGCCACATACGCGTCGAAATTCAGCTCTCGCGGGAGCCAGACCGGTGGCTTGGCGATGATCTCGACCGTGGGACGCAGCGAGTTCAGCACGATCCACAGTCCTGGCAGGCAGATGATCGCCATCGCCAGGAACAGCGCAGCATTCAGCGCCCACCGGGTGAGAAGTCTGCGGATGCGTGAAGAACGGTTGGCGTCCATCTCTACCACTCGGCCGCGATCTGCTCGCGGGATTGGGCGAGCTTGCGGAAGAAGATCACCGTGAACAGGATGGACAGCAGGATGGCGACATAGGCCATCGCATTCGCCATCCCCATCCGCGCATCCGAATAGCCCGTGCGCGCGATCAGGGTCCACAGCACCTCGGTGCGCTGCGCCGGGCCGCCATCGGTCATGATCTTGATGATGTCATAGGCCCGCGCAACATCCAGCGAGCGGATCGTCATCGCGATAAAGGCGAACGGCATCAGAAAGGGCCATGTCACATAGCGAAAACTCTGCCACGGCGTGCAGCCATCGACGCGCGCGGCCTCAATCGGATCGCGAGGCATCGACATCAGCCCGGCGAGGATGAAAATCGCGAAGACGGAAGTCGAGGACCATACCTCTGCGGCGATGATCGAGAACATGGCGAGATTCTGGTCGATCAGCCACGGGATCGCCCGGTCGGTCAGCCCGATAGATTGCAGCGCGTTATTCACCAGTCCGATATTGTCGTTGAACATGAACTTGAACTGGAAGCCCACGAGCACCGGAGAAAACATCATCGGAAACATCAGCAGCGTGCGCAGGATGCGTTGACCGCGGCTGGCCCTCTCGATCAGCAGGGCGAGGCACAGCCCAAAGACAAGCTCCAGGTTCAGCGCCACGGTCAGCAGCAAAACGGTGCGTCCGAAGGCCGACCAGAAATCCCCGTCGCTCAGCAGCCTTGCATAGTTGCGCAGTCCGACAAAATCATAGATCGAGTCCGGCCGGGTCAGCCGGAACGGGGTCAAGCTGGACCAGAGCGACAGGATCAGCGGCAGGACCACCACCGCCACCAGCACCAGAACGGCGGGCAGCAACAGCAGCATATGCGGAGGAAGTCGCCACGGCTTCATGTGGTCACGGCCCTGCTTGAGATCATGGTGCCGGAGAGAGAGCTTGCCCTCTCCGGCCAGTGACGGCTCGGCTTACAGTTCGCCGGCGTCTTCAAGGACCATCGTGGCCTCTTCGACGGCGGTGTCGAGCGCCTCTTGCGCGGTCTTGTCGCCCAGGATCGCGGCCTGAAGCTCTGGGTAAACGGCATTGGTGATCCCGATCCAGCTTGGCGTTCGCGGCACCGGATAAGCGCCCTCCGACGCTGTCTGGAACGCGGCCAGAGCCTCGGCGCGATAGGGGTCGTCCTGCGCCTCTTCGATCACGTAATCCCAGACCGCGTTTCGCGTTGGCAGCGGTCCTGCCGAGCTTTCCAGCTTCTGGCTGTCCTCATTGGTCAGGAACCACGCCAGCGACGCGGCGGCTTCGGGATTGGCACAATCCTCGGTTACTGAGAAACCGTGGAAGCCCGACCAGCCGCTGCGCTCGCCCGAAGATCCTTTGGGCGGCGGCACAACACCGATATTGCCGGCGACCTTGCTGGAAGACGGGTCGCCGAAGAAGCCCATCCAGCCGGGCCAGTCATGGTCAATCGCGACAGTCCCCGATGCGAAACCCTGTCCGAGATCGTCCCACAGATAGTTCGGCACCCCATTGGGCACCGCGCCGGCCTCGTAGAGATCGACAAACCACTGCATCGTCTGGAGCCCGGCCTCGGAATTGAAGGCGGGGCGGCCCTCTGCGTCCAGAAACTCGCCGCCATTCGACAGCAGCATCTCATAGAAGCGCCCGGCGATGGCTTCTTCCTTCCCGGCATATTGCGTTCCGTAGAAATCCGGCGGATTGGCGAAGAATTTCGCCTGATCGGCAAGCTGGTCCCAGGTGTCGGGCGGAGCCAGCTCATAGCCGTATTCTTCCTGAAAGGCGCTCTTGTTGTCCTCATCCTCATAGAGCGACTTCTGGTAATAGACTGCCGATACGTCGAACTGGGCGCGCGGCAGCATCACCAGACGGTCCTCCAGCGTGGCGGCCTCGAGCGTGGCGGGCACGAAATCGGCCAGCGCGTCTTCAGGCAGCAGCGCGCGCAGATCGGTATAGATTCCCGGATATTGCGGCGCGAAAGAGGAGTGGTTCGATCCGACGCACCAGCCGAGCTGGCCGGTGGCGATGTCGGATTTGATCTCGCGGTCCAGTTCGAAGTGGTTCTTTTTCGAGATCACGCTGACGGTCGCGCCGGTCGCCTCCTCCCATTCGGCGATCCGCGCATAGAGCGCTTCGTATTGCTGTCCGCCGATCAGCTTCGCTTCGATGGTCACGCCCTCGAAATTGCCTGGCAACTCCTGCGCACCCGCCACGCTGGCCAGCAGGACCCCGCCAAGCAACGCTGTGCTCGTCGTCAAGATTTTCATGGTTCTCCTCCCCTCGAGCACCGGCTACGCGCAAATCTATTGCATTGGTGAGTGCTCGATTTATATACAAATACTCAGCGGTCAGCCTGTCAAGAAACTTCTGGGCACCCGTTCAGCATTGACCTATGTGAATGCTCCGCTTCATGGAGGAACGATGTCCCAAGACGAACGCTACCGTGCGCCTGCCCTGGACAAGGGGCTGGATATCCTTGAGTTGCTGGCCGGAATCGATGGCGGGCTTTCGCAGGCAGAGATCGCAAAACAGCTCGGCCGGACCCCGAACGAGCTCTACCGGATGCTCGACCGGCTTCAGCGGCGCGGCTATGTCACGCGAATCGATGGAGATCGGTTTGCGCTGACGCTAAAGATGTTCGGGCTGGCGCAGCTTCACGCGCCGACCCGCCGGCTGGTCAGCTATGCGACTCCGTTGATGCGCGATCTCACGCAGCAGGCGCGGCAAGCGGTGCATCTCGCCGTGTTCGACCGCGGGCGCGTGGTTGTGATCGCTCAGCAGGAGGCGCCGGATTACTGGGGCATCAGCGTCCGTGTGGGCTCTCACATCGGGCTGTTCGACACCGGCTCGGGTCATATCCTGCTTGCCTTCACCTCGCCCGAGCGGCGCGAGATGATGATCGCGGAAAACCGCTCTGAAGGCAGCGGAGCGGTCCCTGAAAGCCTTCGACAACGGTTCGGGAGAATCCGTGAGCAGGGCTATGAAACGATGCCTTCGGCGCAAACGGCGGGGGTTTTCAACCTGTCTGCTCCGATTCTCGCTGGGGACGGGAACGCCATCGCCGCTTTGACCGTGCCCTATATCTCGCTGGTGAATACGACTGCTGCGCCCGACATGTCCGATTGCGCGCATCTGCTGGTCCGGACCTGCCGGAAACTCTCGGAAATGGCCGGCAACAGGAACGGGGAAAACTGACGCCGCCAGTTGCGGCAGGGGAGGAGACATGACCGGGATTTTGGATACCCATTTGCACACTGTGGATCGCAGCCGCATCCGCTATCCGTGGATTGACGGTGCGGGCGCGTTGGATCGCGACTGGAGCCATGCCGAATATGCGACCGAGGCGGCCGGGCTCGGCATCGTCGGCGCGCTGCATATGGAGGTCGACGCGGCACAGGAGATGATCGCAGCCGAGACCGAGATGATCGCGGGGTTGCCGCCGCGCGATGATGTGCCCATCCTGGGGATCATCGGTGCTTGCCGACCGGAACATGACGGCTTCGCAGCCGAGATCGAGCGTGCTCAGACACGCAAATCGGTGGTCGGCTTTCGGCGCGTGCTGCATGTCGTGCCGGACGCGCTTTCCGAAAGCGAAACCTTCCGCGCGAATATCCGCAGGCTCGGCCCGGCGGGTCTGCCCTTCGATCTTTGCGTGCAGGCACGGCAGCTTCCGCTGGCGATTGCCCTGGTAGATGCCGCACCGGACACGCAATTCGTTCTGGATCATTGTGGCGTGCCGGATATTGCCGGTGGCGCCTTCGAAGGCTGGGCCTCCGATATGGCCGAGTTGGCGCAGCGCCCCAACGTCGCGGCGAAGATCTCTGGTCTTCCGGCCTATGCCTCGGCGGGTTGGACAGCAGATGATCTGAGGCGGTGGACGGATCACGTCGTGTCGCATTTCGGCTTCGACCGTCTGGTCTGGGGCAGCGACTGGTTCGTCTGTACGCTGGGCGGCGGGCTGACGAAATGGGTCGAGGCAAGTCGGGCGCTGTTCGGCGACGGCTCCGACACAGAAAAGGCTGCGCTTTTCGCGGGCAATGCGCGACGGATCTGGCGGCTGACAGACGGCTGAAAGGTCAGTCTGCCGCGAAGCTGGCCGCGAAAAGCGTTTCCAGATCATTTATCGCTGCACCGAAATCCCGGTCGCGCAGCGCCTGGCAGATGCGCTGCGAGGCGCGCTGCTGAAATCCCATATAGCCGTCATGCCGCGGCCTGAGCCATGCAGCGCCCAGACTGCGCGCGGTGCCGGAGTAGAAGCCGCCAGCCGCGGCATCGACCTGTGGATCGGTCCAGGCCGCGGCATGTCCGACTTGTCCGCCTGATGCGGCGTAACGGCCGCGCTGCACCTCGGGCCCTGCGATATGCTGTGCAAAGGCGATCGCCGCGTCGCAATGCTGCGAAAAGGCCGACACCGCGATCCCGGTGCCGCCAAGTGCGGAGCCGCCGACACCCGCGCCGGGATAGCTCTGCGGGATGTCGTGAAAGCTGAGCCGGGTGGCCGTGCAGTCGCGCCTCGCATAGCTGACATAGCCATAGATCAGCGGCGCGCAGAGGATGCCGGTCCCCGTCGCCATCCGGTCGAGCAGGTCGATCGGGTCCCAGTCGAAACAGGCCGGATCGATCAGCGCCGTCAGCCGGGAGAGGCGGTCCAGGCTTTCGATCCCGGCCTCGCGGGGGATCAGTTGGCCTGCGCCCTCATTCCGGCAGGGATGCCCGGCATTGGCGCAGAGCGTATAGAAACACATCAGGGCATGCGGCGCGCGCAGCGGCAGCGCCACGACTCCCGACGCGGCCAGATCCAGCACCTCATCCCAGTTCTCCGGCGCCGCCGCGAGTTCGGGGCGCAGCGCCTGGACCTGAGCCGCCGCGTCGATGGGATAGGCCCATTGCTGTCCCTGCCAATGATAGCTGGGATAGGACAGCCCGACACTGCCCCGCGCAATCTCGGGAGCGCCCGGCAGGGGAATGAGGCAGCCCTCCGCGGTGATCTGTCCGACATGGGGATGGTCTATGACGATGAGATCGTAATTTCGGGCAAGCTCCTCGACCGGATAGCTTTCGAAATCCTGAAGCGAACGCTTGTCCCAGGTGATCATGGGATTTCCGTTCTCGGCCCAGGCCGCCGACACGGCCAGCATCGGGTCATAGCCGCGAGGATGGCTCCAGGTCATGCCGCGCAGGGTGGTCACAGCCCGAATTCCCGCCGGATCAGCGCCGAGTGATCGCCGATACCGGGCGCGGCGGCGCTGCAGGTCGGGCGTCTTCCGTCGATCGTCAGCGGAATGCGGGTCGTGTCGATTGTAATGCCGTCACTCCGGCTCACCCGCTGCAACATATCAAGCTCGGCGAATCCCTCGCTTTCCAGCAGAGCAGGCCAGTCCATCACCTCGGCGCACCAGATATCTGCGGGTTGCATAACGGAAAGCCAATGCGAGACGGTTTCCTGCAAGAGCCGTGCCGCGATTGCCGCCTTGATCTCATCGCGCAGCCGAAAGCCAGCATCCGCGTCGCCTTTGGTCAGGTCCGGTAAGCCGATCAGCTCGAACAGGTCGGGAAGCGGTGTCATCGCAAGGGCAAGATACCCGTCCTTGCAGGCATAGACGCCATAAGGGGCCGAGAGATATGCGTGGGCGCCATTGACCGCCGCCCGGCGCGGCGGGCGGCGGCCGTCATTGAGATGGGTGGTCAGCACCTCGAACTGAAGGTCGATCAGTGCCTCGATCAGCGAGGTCTCGACAAGCCGTCCCCGCTCGCTTACCGCGCGCCCCACCAGTGCCGCGAGGATCCCCTGGCTCAGCGCGACACCCGCCATCATATCGGCCACCGCCAGCCCCATCGGGACCGGGCCCTGATCGGCGTCCCCCGTCAGCCACATCAGCCCCGAGCGCGCCTGCGCCAGCAGATCCTGACCCGGCAGCCCGACCCATGGACCGCCGGTCCCATAGCCGCTGATCGAGCCATAGACGAGACGCGGGTTCAGCGCGTGGACAGGCCCCCAGTCGAGCCCCATCCGCGCGGCAACACCGGGTCGGAAGTTCTGGATCATGACATCGGCCTGCGCGAGCAGTTTCCGAAGCGCCTCGAGATCCTGCGTATCCTTGAGGTCTAGGGCGATGCTCTCCTTGCCACGATTGATCGCGTGAAAAATCGTGCTGTCTCCGCCTATCTCGGTATCCGAGAGATAGAGCCGCCGCGAGAGATCGCCGACGCCGGGCCGCTCGACCTTGATGACGCGCGCGCCGAGGTCGGAAAGGCGCAACGAGCAGTAGGGACCGGAGAGAAACTGGCTGAGATCGACGACGATCAGCCCTTCCAGCGGCAGGTCGCCGCGCTGTCCGGCATGGTCGCCGTAATCCCGCTGGGTCATGCCCGTCCCCGTTCCCGTTGTGACAGCGACGTTAGCGGCGGCGGGAAGGGGTTTCAAGTTCGCATATGAAGATCGCGTTCATATAAGAATCCGCCCAGTGTCATATAACAGCCGGTAGCCCGAAAATGATCGCCAACCCGGCGATCAGCGCCAGCCCGACCTGCAGCGGGCGGCGCAGCCCGATCAGCCCGTGAGAGATCACAACACAGCCCAGGCCGACCGCAAATGCCGAAGCGACTGCCGCGACGGGGGACTCGGCCAGACGGATCAGCTCGGGCCATGCAACCATTCCCATCGGAATCAGGTAAAGCCCGACCCCGAGCGCCATCGCCGTCAGCGCGACGCGCAGCCAGTTCTCTTGCGCCATCCCCGCCGCGATGAACACCGCTCCGCAGACCGGTGGGGTGATGGTCGACAGAAGCGCGAACCAGAAGACGAACAGATGCGCCTGCAATGGCTCCAGCCCGAGCGACGTCAGAGCTGGCCCGGCAACCGAGATGCAGATGACATAGGCGGCGGTGGTCGGCACCTCCATACCGAGCACGAGGCAGGCGAGGGCGGTCAGTATCAGCGAAGGCCAGATCTGCCCGTTCGAAGCCGACAGGATCAGCGAGGTGATCTTGACGCCCAGCCCGGTGATCGCCAGCACGCCGATGATGATCGAGGCGCAGATAATGATCGCCGCGATCAGCGCGACCTGCCGTGCGGCGGTGATCAGCGCCGTTTCGGCCCGCGACGCAGCCCGGCTCAGATCAAAGCGCAGATCGGCCCCGAACAGCAGCAGAGCAGCCCCGGCAATAATCGCAAGCGACGCCGCGTATTGCGGTGTGTAGCCGATCAGGAACATACCCAACAGAAGAACCGCGAAGGGCAGGGCGAAGAAGGCCGAGGTGATCGCAAGCTCGCGCCGGCCGGGCCGCTGATCGGCGGGCAGCGCGCCAAGACCCATTCGCCGCGCATAGGCGTCGATGCCGAACCAGACCACGGCGAAATACAGGATAGCCGGCAGCAGCGCCGCCGCAATGATCTGGGTGTAGGGCACCCCGGTCAGCTCGACCATGACGAAAGCGCCAGCGCCCATCAGCGGCGGCATGATCTGACCGCCCGACGAGGCGACCGCTTCCACGGCGGCGGCGATGCGCCGGGGATAGCCAAGCCCGATCATCGCCGGGATGGTGATCGCGCCGGTCGAGGCAACATTGGCCGAGGCCGACCCCGAGATAGAGCCGAACAGCGCCGAGGAAATCACCGAGACCTTCCCGGCCCCCCCGCGAAGCCGCCCGGCGACGGCGGCGGCGAGATTCATGAAGCCGCGCCCTGCCTCGCCCGCATTCAGCACCGCGCCAAAAATCACGAAGATGGCCACCACACCGACCGAAACCCCGGTGAGCTGGCCGAAAATGCCGCCCTCCGCGAGGGTCAGTGTCCCCATGAGGCTTGCCGGTGGAAGGGGTGCATGACCGAACTCGCCCGGCACATATTGTCCGAAAGCCGCATAGAGCAGCGCCAGAGCGGCAATAAGCGGCAGCGGCCAACCGATGGCGCGGCGTGCGGATTCGAGCACCGCCAGCAGAAGTATAGCGCCGACCGCATACTGAAAACCGGTCTCTACGAAGCCGTATTGATCCGCCAGACGGTCGGCGTTCATCGCGATCCAGAGCGCTGCCGCCATGGCAGCGACCGCAAGCGCGGCGCCGATCAGATCGGGCACGCGCCCGCGCGGCTCCGCAAAGATAAAGATCCAGGGCAGGATCAGCGCCAGATGCAGCGGCCGGGCGACCAGATTTGGCACGATCCCCGAAAAGATCAGCCCGAGATGAAAGCCGACCAGCACGATCGCGGCGGCCAGCATGGCCAGCCGCCGCGTCTTTGGGGTCGTCTGCGGTGTCATTCGGCGATCGTGACGCCTGCTTCTTCGTAATAGCGCGCCGCACCGGGATGCAGCTGGCCCAGTTCGGCGACCTGTTCGGTGCCGACCCCGGCCCACCAGGGCGCGGTCTCGGCCATCTTGTCGCGCTGTTCCCAGAAGGCCTTGGTCAGCGCATATGCGGTGTCATCGTCCATGTCGGTCGTGGTGAACGCCACGACCGGGAGCCCGGTGGTTGTGATGTCCCCCGATTGTCCCGGATAGACATCCGCGGGAATCAGGACTTTGGCCTGACCGGTCTGGGCGATCTGTTCCTCGCTCAGCGACAGGATGCGAACGCCGTCCCCGGCAGCCGCCTCGATCACATTTGGTGCGGGATAGCTGCCCGCAGTCACGAAACCGTCGATCTGCCCGTTGGTCAGCGCATCACCGGCATTAGACAGCTCGGCATCAGCAATGGTGACGCTGTCGGTCAGCCCGAAAAGATCGAGATATTTTTCGCCTTCGCGTGCCCCGAAACTGCCTTTGCCCAGAAGAATGCGCTTACCTTCAAGCGCGTCCAACGTGGTCGGCCCCTCGCTACCGCCCATGACGAAATGCATGGTCAGCGACGGAATCGGAAACAGCGCCCGGATCTCCGAGAATTTGGGATCTCCCTTGCCTTCGAACGGGCCAGAGCCCTCTTGCGCACCCGCGACAAGCGAGGGCGGGCTGGTAAAGACATAGTCGCCACCGCGGGCCCGGACTTCCATCACGTTCTGGACCGAGCCCTGACTTTCCTCGACGGTCATGGTGATGTCGTCGCCGGTTGCTGCCTTGACCGCCTCGGCCAGCTCCACCCCCATCTGATAATAGGAGGTGCCGGTTTTGGCGGATTTATAGGTGAGCCGGGTGTCCGCCTGCGCGGCGGACGCGGCCAGAATTATCGTCCCGGCCAGAGCCGCCTGTCGCCAGTAAGTCATCATCAGTTCCTCCGATCTGTCTTCGCGACTACAATCGGCGGTTCGCGCCTGCTGTCAACCGATCCCAGGCCCTCAGCGCGGCGAGGCCGAGAAGACCTGTGGCGCCGTGCCCGCCTCGGTCCGGCTCAGGAATTCGCGCGCAGTGTTCAGCGCCTCGCGGATCGTCACATCCATGTCGAGATAGCGATATGTCCCCAGCCGGCCTACGAAGGTGACCCCGTCCTGCTGCTCGGCCAGAGAGATATAGTCCTCAAGCAGCGCCTTTTCCTCGACCAGACGGATCGGGTAATAGGGAATGTCTTCGGGCCCGGCGGCGCGGCTGTATTCGCGATAGCAGACGCTGCCTTCATGGTCCTCCCACGGGCTGAAATGCTTGTGCTCGGTGATGCGGGTATAGGGCACGTCGCGGTCGCCGTAATTCATGACCGCGCAGCCCTGATAGTCGCCCTGATGGGTGAAACGCTCGAAATCAAGCGTCCGGTAGCCGAGCCGCCCCAGCCGGTAATCGAAGAACCCGTCGAGCTGGCCCGACCAGAAGACGTGATCGGCCCCGTCGCGCATCTCGGGAGCAAAGGGGGTGTTCAGCTCGACCGTGATGTTCTCATGATCGAGGATCGCCTCGATCATCGGCGTATAGCCGTCCTTGGGCATGCCCTGGAATTTGTGGAAGAAGTAATTGTCGTCATAGTTGAAGCGTAGCGGCAACCGCTTGAGAATGCTGGCCGGCAGATCCTGCGGCGAGCAGCCCCATTGCTTTTCGGTATAGCCCTTGAAGAACGCCTCATACAGAGCCGGCCCGACGAAGCGCAACGCCTGCTCCTCGAAATTCTGCGGCTCGTCGATGCTGGTGTCGGCCTGTTCCTCCTGGATGAAGGCACGGGCCTCTTCGGGGCGCATGGTGCGGTCGAAGAACTGGTTGATGGTCAGCAGGTTGACCGGCAGCGAATAGACCGCACCCTGCGCGGTGGTCTTGACCCGGTTCTGGAACGGCATGAATTCGGTGAAGCCGTTGACATAGGCCCAGACCTCTTCGTCATCGGTGTGGAAGATATGCGGGCCGTAGACATGCATCATGACCCCGGTCTCCTGATCGCGCTCGGTATGGCAGTTGCCGCCGATATGGTCGCGCGCGTCGATGATCCGGCAGCGATGCCCCGCCTCGGCCAGGCAACGCCCGATCACCGCGCCGGACAGCCCGGCCCCCACCAGTAGAATATCCATCGCCAAGCCTTGCTCCTGTCTCTCTCGGTCACGCGCGCCCATCCCTTATCAGCGCGGCAGGCTTTGCGGAAGATGACCTATTCTCAGGAAAATCTCGACCCTTGGTCTGTGCGTTGACGCTGCGTCGCTTCCTCCATCAGCTTTCCATGAGTTTTTTGAAGTGTCTTGAGAGGAGGAGGAGACCGAAGAAGAGGGTGATGGCGGTGATGGCGAGGACATAGGGGAGGGAGATATATTCGCCTTCATATGTTGGATAGAGGCTTTTGCGCATGAGGCCGACGAGATGCATGAGGGGGTTGTACCAGAGGATGTTCTGGGCTGTCGGGGGCAGGGCGTCATAGGTGAAGAAGATGCCCGAGATCAGGAAGAGGGGCCGGGTGAGGATGGACCAGATGCGTTCATAGGTTGGAAAGGAGGTCATGATATAGCAGTTCAGCGTGCCGATCCCTGCGGAGAGGAGGGTGACGAAGATCAGGGCGGTGGCCAGCGTGGTCAGGTCGACCCGGAAGGGCAGGTCGTAGATGACGAGGATGCCGGAGATGACGATGGCGATGACGACGGCATCGGTGAGGGCGTTGAGCACGAGCCTGGCGATCAGCGCATCCATGAAGGTGACGCAGGGATAGGCCATGAAGGGGCGGGAGAACTGGACCGAGCGGGCGATTTTCTGGGAAAGCGAGTTGAAGGCGACGAAGGGCAGATAGCCGCTGGCATAGAAGAGGGGGAAGTTATCTCCCAGCGGCGGGCTGCGCAGGGCGAGGGAGAAGACGACGGAGAGCAGCACGATGCCGAGCACCGGATCGAGGATGGCCCAGAGATAGCCGC
This sequence comes from Paracoccus sediminicola, assembly GCF_027912835.1. Classification (NCBI taxonomy): domain Bacteria; kingdom Pseudomonadati; phylum Pseudomonadota; class Alphaproteobacteria; order Rhodobacterales; family Paracoccaceae; genus Paracoccus; species Paracoccus sediminicola. The sequence continues at coordinate 2,352,138 of NZ_CP115768.1, read as the reverse complement.
CGACCGAGCGGCCATAGGTTGTGGCCATCTCGCGCAGCATGAGGGCCATGACCGTGCGGCCCATCTGGAAGCGGGGCCGTTTGCGGATCTGGTGCAGCGCGGCCTGGTGCTGTGGCGCGGTGTCGGAGGGCAAGGCGGGGTTTCCTGCTGTGGCGGTCACGGGTTCTGCAGCGGGGCCTGCGGCGGACTGGTCCTTGCAGCCTGGCCGGTTTAGAAGGCATTAGGGCGCAAAACAACCGAAAGAGCGCGATGTGAGCCAGAGCTCTCCTCCCCCGACCTCCCCGATCCCGGCCTCGCCAGAGGCGGAGACGCCCGGCGCTGGCGCAGGACACGCCCGGGCCGGCGCGGCGGCGCCGGATGCCGGTCCAGACCGGGCCGGATCTGCCGGAGACGGGCGTGACGCCCGGGCCGGCGCAGCCGGTGCGGGGAACACGGCTGGCGGGCCGGATGGTGCGGAAGCGCGGGATCGGGCTGCGGTCTCCGGGCGTGGCGCGGCGGCAGCGGCGACGCGCATCGATCATGGCGGGTCGGCGCCTGGCACGCCCGGCCGCGGCAAGGCCGGGCAGCGGAAGGCCGGTCAGGCGAAAGCCGGGCAGGGCAAGGCCGGTCAGGGCGTCCGGGCGGCTTCGGCAACGGCCGGCGGGGGCAGCCGCAGGGCGGCATCGCGCCCGCCGGATGGGAATGCGGACGGGCCCGGCATCCCGGTGCATCCACCCGTCTCGCGGACCGGGGCGCGGCTGCGGCACTGGGTGGTGCTGTTGTCCTTCATCCTGGTGGTGCTCGCCCCGAGCGCGATCAGCGGCTGGTATCTGTGGAGCCGCGCGGTCGATCAATATGTCTCGACCATCGCCTTTTCGGTGCGCAAGGAAGAGGCCGCGCCGTCGGTGGATTTCCTGGGCGGGCTGACCCAGCTGACCGGCGGCTCGGCGGCCTCGGACACCGATATTCTCTATGATTTCCTGCGCAGCGAGGACATCGTGGCGCGGCTCGACGAGACGGTCGATCTGCGGGCCAGGTTCTCGAAGGCCTGGCCGCAGGACCCGGTCTTCGCGCTCGACCCGGCCGAGCCGCTGGAAGAGTTGACCGATTACTGGCAGCGCCAGGTCCGGGTGCTGTATGACAACGCCACCAGCCTGATCACGCTGGAAGTGGCGGCCTTCACCCCCGAAGACGCGCTCGAGATCGCGCAGGCGACCTTTGCGGAAAGCTCGTCGACGATCAACCGGCTCTCGGATATCGCGCGCGAGGACGCGACCAGCTTCGCGCGGGGCGAGCTGGAACAGGCGCAGTCCCGGCTGTCCGAGGCGCGCCAGGCGATGACGGCGTTCCGCACCCGCACCCAGATCGTCGATCCGGCGGCGGATATCGCCGGGCAGATGGGGGTGCTGAACTCGCTTCAGGCGCAGCTGGCCGAGGCGATGATCGCGCTCGACACGCTGAGCCAGAACGCGCGCAGCGACGATCCGCGGGTGATCCAGGGCCAGCAGCGCATCGACGCGATCCGGGGCCGGATCGCCGATGAGCGGTCGAAATTCGGCGCGCAGGAGCAGGGGCCGGCGGGGGAAAGCTATGCCGAGCTGATGGCGGAATATGAACGCCTCGCGGTGGATATGGAATTCGCCGAGACCAGCTATCGCGCCGCGCAGGTCGCCTATGAGACCGCGCTTGGCGAGGCGCAGCGCCAGTCGCGCTATCTGGCCGCCCATATCGAGCCGAAGCTGGCCGAGACCTCGCTCAAGCCGGACCGCCCGGTGCTTCTGGCGGCGGTGTTCGGGGTGTTGCTGGTGATCTGGTCGATCATGCTGCTGATCTATTACAGCATCCGCGACCGGCGCTGAGCGCGATGATCGTCCTGCAGAACCTGTCCAAGAGCTATTATCGCAAGGGCATCCGCACGGTGGTGGCGGATCGGGTGAGCGCGGTGTTCCCGACCGGGGAGTCGGTGGCGCTGATGGGGCGCAACGGGGCCGGGAAATCCTCGATGCTGCGGATGATCGCGGGCACCATGCTGCCGGATTCGGGCGCGATCCTCAGCGACGGGACGGTGTCCTGGCCGGTGGGCTATGCCGGCAGTTTCCACCGCGAGCTGACCGGGGCGCAGAATGTGCGCTTCGTGGCCCGGATCTATGGCGTCGATACCGATGAGCTGGTCGCCTATGTCGAGGATTTCGCCGAGCTCGGGGTGAATTTCCACAAACCTTTCGGGACTTATTCCTCGGGGATGCGCTCACGCCTGGCGATGGGCACCTCGATGGGGATCCATTTCGACACCTATCTGGTCGACGAGATCACCAGCGTCGGCGACGCCGCCTTCAAGCAGAAATCAACCGCCGTGTTCCGCGAGCGGATGCGCCGTTCCTCATCCATCGTGGTCAGCCACTCCCTCCCCTTCATCCGCAAGACCTGCACCATGGGCGCCGTCCTCCACAACGGAACACTCACATTCTGCAACTCCATCGACGACGCAATCGAACTCTATCAGACAAATACATTTCAAGGGTGAAGGGCTTACATCAGCTCGTCGCGTGACCGGTCGAGCCGGCCCTTCAGACCGTCGCGCATTGCCAGTCGCAGCAAGTCGCGATAGCGCGGCGCGTCCTCGCCGTAATCCCGCGCCTTGCGCCACCATTTAAGCGCCAGCACCGGGACCAGCGGCCAGAACGCCCACCCCGCCGCGACACGATAGGCGATCAGCGCGTTGCGATACATGTAATACACCTTCCAGAGCGGTCGCAGCACCACGCCCGAGGCGCCCTGAGTGGCCTCGGTGTCATGCTCGAAGCTGATCCGAGGATCGAAGCCGATGCGCAGCCCGCGGCGGCGCATGTTCAGCGTGTAAAGCTGATCGTCGCCATAGATGAACAGCCGCGGATCGGGATAGCCCGCGCGCTGAACGGCTGCCCGCGAAAGGAACAGCCCGACGAAAGAGGACATATCCACGGCAATCACCCCGGCCTCGGGCCGATAGGCGTCGTCGCTGAGGTGAAAACCGCGCCGCCCCTTGCCCGCAAGCGTGCGCAGGAACTCGGGCAGGTGCCAGAAGGGGTTGCGGTAGGGGCGGTTCATCTCGCAGATCTGCCCGGCCGGGGTCAGCACAGCCGCACCGATCGCGTCCCAGGCAGTAACATCCGCGTCGCGAAACGCGGCCACGGCACCCGCTGCGGGACGCCCGTCATCATCCATCAGGATCGTCCAGTCCGGGTCCCAGAGCTCTGTCGCCAGCCGCAGCCCCTCGGAAAACCCGCCCGCCCCGCCGGAGTTGATCTTGGCAAGATGCACATGCAGCCTGGGGTCGTCCTGATCTTCCAGCCAGATGGCGGTGCCGTCGGTCGAGGCATTGTCATAAACCAGCACATGCTCGACCGGCTCGGCCAGCAGCCGCGCCACCGTCTCGCGCAGCTTGTCCAGCCGGTTATGCGTGACCACCAGGGCCGCGATGTTCAGCCTCTCCTCCATCAGCTTTCCATGAGTTTTTTGAAGTGTCTTGAGAGGAGGAGGAGACCGAAGAAGAGGGTTATGGCGGTGATGGCGAGGACATAGGGGAGGGAGATGTATTCGCCTTCATATGTTGGATAGAGGCTTTTGCGCATGAGGCCGACGAGATGCATAAGGGGGTTGTACCAGAGGATGTTCTGGGCTGTCGGGGGCAGGGCGTCATAGGTGAAGAAGATGCCCGAGATCAGGAAGAGCGGCCGGGTGAGGATGGACCAGATGCGTTCATAGGTTGGAAAGGAGGTCATGATATAGCAGTTCAGCGTGCCGATCCCTGCGGAGAGGAGGGTGACGAAGATCAGGGCGGTGGCCAGCGTGGTCAGGTCGACCCGGAAGGGCAGGTCGTAGATGACGAGGATGCCGGAGATGACGATGGCGATGACGACGGCATCGGTGAGGGCGTTGAGCACGAGCCTGGCGATCAGCGCATCCATGAAGGTGACGCAGGGATAGGCCATGAAGGGGCGGGAGAACTGGACCGAGCGGGCGATTTTCTGGGAAAGCGAGTTGAAGGCGACGAAGGGCAGATAGCCGCTGGCATAGAAGAGGGGGAAGTTATCTCCCAGCGGCGGGCTGCGCAGGGCGAGGGAGAAGACGACGGAGAGCAGCACGATGCCGAGCACCGGATCGAGGATGGCCCAGAGATAGCCGCCGACCGAGCGGCCATAGGTTGTGGCCATCTCGCGCAGCATGAGGGCCATGACCGTGCGGCCCATCTGGAAGCGGGGCCGTTTGCGGATCTGGTGCAGCGCGGCCTGGTGCTGTGGCGCGGTGTCGGAGGGCAAGGCGGGGTTTCCTGCTGTGGCGGTCACGGGTTCTGCAGCGGGGCCTGCGGCGGACTGGTCCTTGCAGCCTGGCCGGTTTAGAAGGCATTAGGGCGCAAAACAACCGAAAGAGCGCGATGTGAGCCAGAGCTCTCCTCCCCCGACCTCCCCGATCCCGGCCTCGCCAGAGGCGGAGACGCCCGGCGCTGGCGCAGGACACGCCCGGGCCGGCGCGGCGGCGCCGGATGCCGGTCCAGACCGGGCCGGATCTGCCGGAGACGGGCGTGACGCCCGGGCCGGCGCAGCCGGTGCGGGGAACACGGCTGGCGGGCCGGATGGTGCGGAAGCGCGGGATCGGGCTGCGGTCTCCGGGCGTGGCGCGGCGGCAGCGGCGACGCGCATCGATCATGGCGGGTCGGCGCCTGGCACGCCCGGCCGCGGCAAGGCCGGGCAGCGGAAGGCCGGTCAGGCGAAAGCCGGGCAGGGCAAGGCCGGTCAGGGCGTCCGGGCGGCTTCGGCAACGGCCGGCGGGGGCAGCCGCAGGGCGGCATCGCGCCCGCCGGATGGGAATGCGGACGGGCCCGGCATCCCGGTGCATCCACCCGTCTCGCGGACCGGGGCGCGGCTGCGGCACTGGGTGGTGCTGTTGTCCTTCATCCTGGTGGTGCTCGCCCCGAGCGCGATCAGCGGCTGGTATCTGTGGAGCCGCGCGGTCGATCAATATGTCTCGACCATCGCCTTTTCGGTGCGCAAGGAAGAGGCCGCGCCGTCGGTGGATTTCCTGGGCGGGCTGACCCAGCTGACCGGCGGCTCGGCGGCCTCGGACACCGATATTCTCTATGATTTCCTGCGCAGCGAGGACATCGTGGCGCGGCTCGACGAGACGGTCGATCTGCGGGCCAGGTTCTCGAAGGCCTGGCCGCAGGACCCGGTCTTCGCGCTCGACCCGGCCGAGCCGCTGGAAGAGTTGACCGATTACTGGCAGCGCCAGGTCCGGGTGCTGTATGACAACGCCACCAGCCTGATCACGCTGGAAGTGGCGGCCTTCACCCCCGAAGACGCGCTCGAGATCGCGCAGGCGACCTTTGCGGAAAGCTCGTCGACGATCAACCGGCTCTCGGATATCGCGCGCGAGGACGCGACCAGCTTCGCGCGGGGCGAGCTGGAACAGGCACAGTCCCGGCTGTCCGAGGCGCGCCAGGCGATTACGGCGTTCCGCACCCGCACCCAGATCGTCGATCCAGCGGCGGATATCGCCGGGCAGATGGGGGTGCTGAACTCGCTTCAGGCGCAGCTGGCCGAGGCGATGATCGCGCTCGACACGCTGAGCCAGAACGCGCGCAGCGACGATCCGCGGGTGATCCAGGGCCAGCAGCGCATCGACGCGATCCGGGGCCGGATCGCCGATGAGCGGTCGAAATTCGGCGCGCAGGAGCAGGGGCCGGCGGGGGAAAGCTATGCCGAGCTGATGGCGGAATATGAACGCCTCGCGGTGGATATGGAATTCGCCGAGACCAGCTATCGCGCCGCGCAGGTCGCCTATGAGACCGCGCTTGGCGAGGCGCAGCGCCAGTCGCGCTATCTGGCCGCCCATATCGAGCCGAAGCTGGCCGAGACCTCGCTCAAGCCGGACCGCCCGGTGCTTCTGGCGGCGGTGTTCGGGGTGTTGCTGGTGATCTGGTCGATCATGCTGCTGATCTATTACAGCATCCGCGACCGGCGCTGAGCGCGATGATCGTCCTGCAGAACCTGTCCAAGAGCTATTATCGCAAGGGCATCCGCACGGTGGTGGCGGATCGGGTGAGCGCGGTGTTCCCGACCGGGGAGTCGGTGGCGCTGATGGGGCGCAACGGGGCCGGGAAATCCTCGATGCTGCGGATGATCGCGGGCACCATGCTGCCGGATTCGGGCGCGATCCTCAGCGACGGGACGGTGTCCTGGCCGGTGGGCTATGCCGGCAGTTTCCACCGCGAGCTGACCGGGGCGCAGAATGTGCGCTTCGTGGCCCGGATCTATGGCGTCGATACCGATGAGCTGGTCGCCTATGTCGAGGATTTCGCCGAGCTCGGGGTGAATTTCCACAAACCTTTCGGGACTTATTCCTCGGGGATGCGCTCACGCCTGGCGATGGGCACCTCGATGGGGATCCATTTCGACACCTATCTGGTCGACGAGATCACCAGCGTCGGCGACGCCGCCTTCAAGCAGAAATCAACCGCCGTGTTCCGCGAGCGGATGCGCCGTTCCTCATCCATCGTGGTCAGCCACTCCCTCCCCTTCATCCGCAAGACCTGCACCATGGGCGCCGTCCTCCACAACGGAACACTCACATTCTGCAACTCCATCGACGACGCCATCGAACTCTATCAGACAAATACATTTCAAGGGTGAGGCGGCGCAGCCCGGCTAGCCTGGGGCACTGCGACCTGACATGGCGCCCAAAGAGCAGGATCAGGCAGAAGCGATCTGATGGGCGACGGATTCGATAGCGCCGAGATAGGCTTCTCGACCTGCCGCACGTCCCTGGTCAAGGCTTTCGGCGAAGCTCTTGATCCTGTCGAAACTTTCCGCGACCTGCGGCGCGCGCAGCGGCATGCGCTCATTCAGCTCCAGAAACTGCTCGGCGGCGAGGGCGAGGACCAGATAGCCGGCCGCGTCTTCGGGCTGGCTGGCGGCATTGCGGCGCAGCATCCCGGCGACGTCGTTATAGGCGTGGATGCTCTTGCCGTTGGTTTCGATGATCTCGATCACGTCGCTGAACATGCGTTTCTCCTTTATGCGGTACCGATCCGGGTCGCGCCGCCATGTTCGCCCGACCATTCCAGAGGTGCATGCAGGAAACGTTCGAGATTTTCCAGCTCTGCCCCCGCGAAAACATCCATTTCGCGGGCAGCATCCAGCACCGCCCACCAATCCGAGAGCCAGTGAAGCTCCAGCCCGTCGCGTTTCAGCCCGGAGACGGTTTCGGCATAGATGTTATAGAAGAACAGCACCACGGCGTGATCGACCTGTGCGCCCGCGCGGCGCAGCGCCTTGCAGAATTGCAGCTTGCTGGCGCCATCCGTGGTCAGGTCCTCAACCAGCAACACCCGCGCGCCCGGTTCCAGATCGCCCTCGATACTGGCATTCGGGCCGAGACCGCGCGGCGATTTGCGCACAAATATCATGGGCAGGGACAGCTTTGCGGCGATCCACGAGGCGAAGGGGATGCCCGCGCTTTCTCCGCCCGCGATCACGTCGAAATTGTCCCGGCCGATATCGCGCTCGATGGTGGCGAGGAGGAAATCGACAAGCGTGCCGCGCAGCGCCGGATAGCTGATGACGCGCTTGCAATCGACATAGACCGGGCTGGCGAGACCGGAGGTGAAGGTGAAGGGCCGTTCTGACGCGAAGCGGATCGCGCCGAGTTCCAGCAGCATCTTCGCGGTCATGCGCGCCATCAGCTTCTGATCGGGATAGTGCTGTATCATAATCGCGTCCTCAGCCCTGCGGCGTCATCAGATATTGCAGCATGATCCGGGCGCCGGCCACAAGATCCTCGATTTCCATCGCTTCATCGGGATTGTGCGAACCGTTGCGATTGCGCACGAAGACCATCCCGGCGGGGATACCGGCATTGGCAAAGACCGCCGCGTCATGGCCGCCGCCCGAGGGCATGGCAAGGGGTTCCATCCCAAGAGCGTCCATCGCGGTTTTCAGCCCCGCGATCATGCCCGGATCCATCAGCGCCGGCGCGTTCCGGCTGGCCGGGCCGGTGTCGAAGCTCACCTTTCGGCGTCGCGCGATATCCTCGATCTCTGTGTCCAGCAGACCCTGCATGCCGCTCAGCGTCTGGCTATCCTGGCTGCGGATATCGAGGCTGAAGCTGACGCTATCGGGAATACGCGACAGGGCGTGGCGTTCCGGATCGGTGCCAAGCATGCCAGAGGTAAGCACCAGATCGCCGCCGGTCTGGACGATGGTTGACCAGCTTTCATCCAGCCGGTGCAGCAGGTCGGCCATCGCCATCACCGGATCGCGGCGATATGCCCGCGGCACGGCACCGGAATGGCCCGGCTCGCCGGTGACGATGATATTGCGGAAGCGCAGATTGCCGCGAATGCCAGAGACAGCGGCGGCGGGAAGGTCGCGCTCGGCCAGAAGCGGGCCCTGTTCGATATGCAGTTCGAGATAGGCGGCGATCCGGGAAAGCTCGGCCAGCGGCACTTTGGCACGCAGCTTGTCGACCGGGATCCCCAGATCCGCCAGATGATCGCCAAGCGCGCGCCCGTCGCCCTTATGCAGCGAGGCGGCTTCATCATCTTCCAGCGATCCGGTCAGCATTTTCGATGCGATATAGCACGGCCCGAACCAAGCGCTTTCCTCGGCCCGCATGGCGATGGCATGGACCGGCATGGGCAGGCTCAGCCCCTCGCGCTCGGCCGCCCGCAGGCAGAGCAGCGATGCGACGACCCCGGCCAGCCCGTCGAAATTTCCGCCCTGCGGCACGGAATCGACATGGCTGCCGGTGAGGATATAGCGGACCGCGTCCCTCTGGCCGGGCCGCGCATAGACTGAATTCTGTGCCGGATCGCGCCATGTCTCCAGCCCCGCTTCGGAGGCGCGTTGATCGAGGAAATCAAGCACGCGGGTTTCGACTTCTGACAGGGCGGGCCGGCTGACGCCCGCGCTGTCGGGGGACATGGCGGCGACTTTCTCAAAAAGCTCTGCTGCCCATGCCGCGTCGTCGTCATTGATCGCGAAACCCGGCGCGGTCATGGCGCGGCCTCTGCGAAGATCATCGCGTCGGGGGCCTCGTCATCGCGGACCGAGCCGACGAGCCCGTCCAGCGAGGCGATGCCGCGCGCATCCATCCATGATTCGAGCTCATGGACCAGCCGGGGCATGATCGCGGGTTCAATGAAGCTTGCGGTGCCGACCTGAACCGCCGCCGCACCCGCGATCAGATATTCCAGCACATCGTCCAGCGACGAAATCCCGCCGCAGCCAATCACCGGGATCGAGACAGAGCGCGCCGCCTGATAGGCCATGCGCAGGGTGATCGGCTTCAGCGACGGCCCGGACAGCCCGCCCATCAGATTGCCCAGACGGGGCTTGCGGCTGTCCACATCAATGGCCATCGCCAGCAGCGTGTTGGCCACGACAAGCGCATCCGCCCCCGCTGCCTCGGCCGCCTGCGCCACCTCGACGGTCTGGCCGGTATTGGGCGACAGCTTCGCCCAAAGCGGCAGATCGGAGGAAGCGCGCAACGCCTCCATCGCGCGCGTGGTGGTTTCGGGACGCATGGCAAAAGCCTTGCCGTCCTCTTCGATATTGGGACAGGAGATATTGACCTCGATCGCCGCGACGCCCGGCTGGCTGACCTGCGCGCAGAGCCGCGCGAAATCATCCGCCGTGCCCGCCGAGATGCTGACGATCAGCGGCACGTTCCAGCGGCGATATTCGGGGATCACCTTTTCCACGAAATGCGCGACTCCCTTCGAGGGAATGCCGATCGAGTTCAGCATTCCGCCCGCGACCTCACACACACGGGGCGTCGGATTGCCGCCGCGCGTCTCGGCGGTGATCGTCTTGGTGACATGGGCGCCGATCAGTCCGAGATCGAAGACCTGGCTGAGCTCATCGGTGAAGGTCCCCGAGGCGGGCATGATCGGGTTGCGCAGCCGCAGCGTCCCGAGTTGCGTCGTCAGATCCGCCATTACGCCTCCATCGCTTCGGTCATGTCGAAAACCGGGCCCTCGGCGCAGACCCGCAAATGGCGGATGCCCTGGGGCTTGCGGAACGAGCGCACGCAGCATTGGCACATGCCCAAACCGCAGGCCATCTGCTGCTCCAGTGCAATCTGGCCGGGAATCCCATGGGCGGCGCCGGCCTGCTGACACAGGCGCAAGAGCCGGTTCGAACCGCAGGTGAACATCGCATCGACGCGCCCGGCTGCGACCAGCTCGTCGATCACGGGGCGGATCGCCTCGGGCGCAGAGCTTCCATCCTCGTCGGTCACCGGGATCACCGTCGCACCGAACCCGCGGAACATATCGACCGACATCAGCACATCGGCGCGGCGCGCACTGCAGATCGCGGTGATGCCGCGCCCGGTGTCGCGCGCGAGATGGGCCAGCGGCGCGAGCGTGGCAAGCCCGACCCCCCGCGCCACAAGCAGCAGGTGCCGCCAGCCATCCTCAAGCCAGAACCCGTTGCCGAGCGGGCCGAGCACATTCAGCCCGTCGCCCTCGCGCAGCGTGGCGAGCGTGCCCGTCCCCAGCCCCGTGACCTTGTAGAGAAACTGCAACTCTCCGGCATCTTGTAGCGCGGCATAGATGCTCATCGGGCGGCGCAGGAAGGGCGCGGCACCCGCGGTTACCGGGCAGAGCAGGTGGAAGAACTGTCCCGGTCGGCACATCCGCATCAGATCCGCAGGGGCGCGCAGGATCAGAAGGCGATATTCGTCATTGACCGGGTCATTGCTTTGCACGCGCAGCTCGGTCTGGCGGATCGGGAAATCGGCGCGGGTCATGCGGGTCAGCCTCCGAAAATCAGGCGCGGAACGAAAAGCGAGATCGACGGCACATAGGTCACGATCAGCAGCACGATGACGTTTACAGCGATGAAGGGCAGCACGCCGCGCATGACCGACAGAACGGGCAGCTTCAGCGTGCTGGCGGTCACAAAGATATCCAGCCCGAAGGGCGGGGTGATCATGCCGAGACTGATATTCAGCGTCACGATCATCCCGAAATGCACGGGGTCGATGCCAAGCGACTGCGCCACCGGAAACAGGGGCGGGATCAGGATCAGCATTGCCGAGTTCGGGTCGATGAACATCCCCGCGATCAGGAACAGGATATTGACGATGATGAGGAAGGTGACCGGGCCCGCCTCCATCGCGGCGAGGGCGGCGGTGATCTGCGCAGGCACCTGCGCCATGGTCACGAAATAGGAGATCAGCCCCCCCATCGCCAGAAGTATGAAGATCACCGTGGTGCCGATCGCGGCCTGTTCGGTGATGCTGACCAGCTTGCGCGGGCCGATATCGCGATAGATCAGCATTTCGACCACGATGGCGTAGACGACACTGACCACGGCGGCCTCGGTCGGGGTGGTCATGCCGCTATAGATGCCGCCGAGGATGATGACAGGCATACCGATGGCCCAGATCGCGGCTTTCAGTGCCGCCAGTCGCTGCGCGGCACTGGTGCGCTCGGCCGGTCGGACGCCACTGCGACGGGCCTCGATCTCGACCATGATGGCAAAGGCCAGTCCCAGCACCAGCCCCACAGCCAGCCCCGCAGCGAAAAGCTGGGCGATCGAGGTGCCGGTCATCCAGCCATACACGATGAAGGTGATCGAGGGCGGGATCAGCAGCGCGGTCTCGGCGCTCGAGGCCAGAAGGCCGACGCTGAATCGTTCGGAAAACCCGGTGCGCCGCATCTCCGGATAGACCAGCCCGCCAAGCGCTGCGACCGTCGCCGGAGCCGAACCCGAGACCGCGCCAAACGCCATCGAGCCGCCGACGGTGACATGACCCATCCCGCCCCGCGTATGGCCGAGAAGCGCCTGCATCAACCCTGTCAGATCCTTCGCGATCCGTCCCGACGCCATGAGATTTGCCGCCAGAACGAAGAACGGGATTGCCAAAAGCGTGGTGTGGTCGATCCCGCCAAAGATTTTCTGTACGACCGCAGGGTCAGGGAGGCGGGCGAAATAGCCTTCCTTGACCAGCAGGGTCGGCAGGCCAAGCACGAGAAACATCTCGAACCCGGCGATCAGCAGCAGAACGGCGACGGCGGCGATGGCGATCAGCATCAGGCGTCTCCGAGATTGGCAGCGTCATGGGCGGCTGCGTCGCCTTGCGGGGTAAATCGGTCGATACGCCCGCTGAGCGACAGCAGATAACGCAAGGCCAGAAGCAGGAACCCGATCATCGGCGCCAGATACAGCCAGCCGATCTCGATCCCCAATGTCGGGCTACGCTGCCCGGTGCCCAGGACAAACCGCGCCAGACCCCAGGCCAGCCACGCCATGTAAAGCGAAAAGATCAGCCCGGTCAGGTCGATCAGCTTCAGCAGCGGCAGCCGCAGCATGCGGGGCAGGCGGTCGCGGAACGTGTCCACCGCGATATGCCGCCCGGCCTCCAGCGTCAGCCCGAGCGAAAGGAACACCATCACCGTATTGGCACGGCGCACGGCCTCTTCGCTCCAGGCCATTTGGCTGGCATAGGCGGGGAAAAGCTCGCGGATCACGACATTGGCGAAGAACAGCGTCACCATCCCCAGAAACAGGGAGACGATGACGAATCTTTCGATCCGGCGGAGATATTGCATGGCAGCGTTCCGGTGGATGGTCAGGTGGTGTCGCCGGGCCGCGACACGGCCCGGCCGGACGGGGCGGGTTATTCGCCGGTTTCGGCTTCGTAGATGTCGATCACGGCCTGACCCTCATCGCCGGCGAGGCCCAGATAGGCCTCGACCGCGGCGTCATAGGTCGCGTCGCGCAACGCCTGGCGCTCGGCCTCGTCCGCCTCGCGGATGGCGACATTGCCACGGCTGCGGATATCTTCCAGAGCCGCGTCGACGGCAGCTTCCTTGTGCTCGACAAGCTCGGGCACGACTTCGCGGAACGTGTCGGTGATGGTCTGGCGGTGTTCCTCGGGCAGGCTTTCCCAGAACATCGGACTGAACAGCACGAAATCCTCCATTGCGCCGTGATCGGTGATCACCAGATGCGACTGAACCTCGTCGAATTTCATCCGCTGGATGGTGTCGAGCGGATTTTCCTCGCCATCGACCACGCCGGTCTGGAGCGCGGTGTACAATTCGCCAAAGGGCAGCGCGATGGCCGAGGCGCCGAGCGCGTCGAATTGCGAGATCAGCACACGGCTGTCCATGACCCGGAATTTCTGGCCGGTGAAGTCCTCGACCGATTCCAGAGGTTTGTTCGACGTCATCTGCTTGCGCCCGTTCGGCCATTGGGCGACGGCGACCACGCCGCGCGAATCGAAGCTGTCCAGAAGTGCCTGCCCGAACGGGCCTTCGCGCAGCGCCTCGGCCTCCTCGGGATCGGTCGGCAGCAGATAGGGAATGTCGAGGATCGACACGACCGGATTGAACCCGCCGAGGAAAGCCGCGGGTGCCACCGTCGCTTCGAGCGAGCCAAGCTGCACGCCTTCGGTCATGGTGCGCTGATCGCCAAGCTGCGACTGCGGAAAGATCTGGAACTCCACCTCGCCGCCGGTGCGTTCCTTCACCAGTTCAGCGACCTTTTCCAACATCACGTGGCGGCTTTGCTCGGGCGATTCCAGATGGCCGATCTTGGCGACATATTCCTGCGCGAGTGTCGGCAGGGCGGGCAGGCAAAGTGCGGTGGTGATAAGCGCGACGGCGGCGCGGCGCTGGATGGCCAATGGCATGGCGGAGTCCTCCTCTTGTCTGATTCGACGTTCCCCGGACAGCCCGGTTCAGTCAACGCGAATCTCATAATTGAGACAAATCGGCCATTCTGATAGATATGTTTTGCGACAATTGCGTGCAGGAAGGGTGTCGGAGCCATGCAGACGGATCGCGACCGGATCGCCGCCCTGGGTGAGCGGCTGCGGGCCTATCGGCTTGGGACTGGGCTCTCGCCCGAGACACTGGCAGACCGGATCGGCGTGTCCCGCGCGGCGATGTATCGCTATGAATCCGGCCAGCCGATCCGGGTCGACAAGCTGGCGCGGATCGCCGAGGTGCTGGGTGTCTCGATGGCGACGCTTTTGGGGGCGGGGTCGGAATACACATCGTCCCCGGTCACCTTTTTCTCGCGGATGCAGCAGCTTGAAGAACAGGCCGATGAAATCACCGTGCTGTTCGGCCCGGTCTCCTACCTGCTGACCACGGATGGTTTCGACAGGCTGCTGCCGCGCGTGATGGCCGAAAGCATTCCTGCCGAAGCGCCGTCCCGCACCCGCTCCGTGCAGGAAATCGGCACGATCATGGAGCTTCTCGCTCGCCGCAAGGAGGTCTGGCGGAGACGGCGCATGGCGGTGCGTAGCATCGTCTCGGTCGCCGAGATCGAACAATTCCTGCATTACGGCTTTGCCGGCCGCGCCGATCTGGGTCATGGCGCGCGCGAGACGCGGCGAAAGGTGGCGCGAGACGAGGTGGAAAGCATTCTCGCCATGATCGAGGCCCCTGCTTCGGGGATCAGCGTGGGGGTTATCGAGGATTCAATGCCGGTCGGAAGCTTTCAATTGATGCGCTACGGTCGGACGCGGGTCCTCGTGCAAAGCCCGTTCCGGCTGGGGACCTTCGCCAATATCAGGATTGGCGTGGCACAGCTGAGCGCCGCCGAGGAAGCGGTGCGGCTGCATGAAGAGGTGATCCGCAATCTCTGGGACAATGCGCTGAAAGGGGCCTGGGCCGCGGCCCGGCTGCGCCGCGTCCTGTCAGGGTGAGCGGGCCGCGTCTATTGCTGCGCCGGGGGCCTGCTGACCGGACCGGCCAGCCATCGTCTGCAGCATGGCGGCCGCGACGACATACGCAACCTGCGCTTCATGGGCCCCGGAAAGCCGAGGCTCATGGCGTCTCATCATTGTCGCGGTTGGCGCGCGCAATGATGCTGTCACCGATGGCCGTTGCGGCGGCAACGAACAGACCCAGCCCAAACAGCACGTAGACGCTGGTGAAGATCTTTCCGAGCGCGGTCTGCGGCGCGAAATCTCCATAGCCGACGGTCGAGATGGTGATGACCGAGAAATAGATCGCGTCGATCCAGCCCCAACCTTCGACAAGATGATAGAACACCGCCGCGCCGCCGATCAGGATCGCGGTCAGCGCCAGAAGCACCCGCACGCGCGGGCTGGAGAAGGCCGCTCGAAGACCCTCGCTGAGGTCGCGGAACGGGGTCATGGCGCCCTCTGACTCAGCTGCCGCGCGCCTGACGGTGCATGGCGAGCAGCCCGCCGATCAGCGCGGCCACGCCGGCGGCCATCATCGGAAGCCAGCATCTCATCGCGCACTCCCCCGCAGATTTTTTTTGTCATCACCGCAGGCTGGCAGAGTTGCGGGCGCCCGGCAAGCATCTCTGCCCGGATGGCGGGTCAGATGCGGCGCGGGTCTGGTGCGGTCTCGAACGGTGTGACGTCATGGGCAATCAGCACCGCGAAGGGGCGGGTCGAGTCGAAGCTGCGCATGATGATGGCGATGATCGAGGTCAGGGGAATCGCCAGGATCGCTCCGGCAATGCCCCAGACCGAGGACCACAGCGCCAGCGCGACCAACACCACGAAGGGCGACAGGTTCACCCTCTGCCCGACCATGCGCGGCTCAAGCACATTGCCGACCCACATCTGCGCCCCGGTCAGCAGCGCAGCGATCAGAAGCGTGGTCTGAACCGATCCGAACTGCGCCATCGAGAGCACAACCGGAAACACCACCCCCAGCATCGAGCCGACATAGGGGATATAATTGAGGAGCGCGATCAGGATCGCCCAGAACAGGGCAAAATCGACACCGATTGCCCACATCGCGCAGAACGAGATCAGCCCGAGCATCGCATTCACCAGCGTCTTGACGGCGATATAGTCGCTGATCGCACCGTTGATCTGGGCGATGATCTGCCCGGCGCGTTCGGCCCGCCCGCCGGGCAGAGCGACGGCGACCTTGTGGGCAAAGCCGCGCCGTTCGCTCATCAGGAAGATCGCATAGACCACGACCATGAACAAAAGCCCCGCCGCCGAGCTGATCGAGCCGAGAATCACCCCGGCCAGCTCTTCCAGCGGGATCGACGCGCGCAGATTGTCGAAGACCTCCCGCAGGTCGGGGCTGGCCGTGAAGCCGAGCATGTCGGTGATCTGATCGTAGAGCCCGCTGATATTGGCCTGATATTCCGGCATCCTGTCGCTGACCTCGCCCGCCGTCGACACCATGATCCCGCCAAGCCATAGCGCCACGACCAGAAAACCGGCCAGCACGATGGCGCGCAGCGACCATTCCGGGAAACGGCGGGTCAGGGCAAGGCCGCGCAACGCCTCGGTCGCGGCAGTGAGCACATAGACAGAGATCACCGCGATGATGATGGGCAGCAGAAAGGATTTCCCGGCGATCATGAAGCGGCCGATCAGCGCCACCAGCAACAATGACAGAACCACGCCAAAAAGGCCGCGCAACGGATCGGATTGCTTGAACATGCCAGATCCTCTCGGACGGGAGCCGTGGTGATGCGGCGGTGGGAGCGGGCTCTCTGATCCCGGCAAGCATGTCACAGCCCGCCGGTCAGGTCCATCTCGGGGGCCTGCACGTCCCGCAGCCGGTTTGCGTGTCGCCCGAGACTCGCATTATGGTTCGGTTGATTTCAGACAAGCCGCGTCCGCAGGGTCCGGCGCGGCGCGGGTCCATTTCGCCCGCAGGCAAGGAGCGATGATATGAACTGGAAATATCCTCTCGGTCTGTCGCTCTTGCCGCTGTTCCTGGCGTTGCTGTTCTTTGCCGCCTCGCTGACCCCCTCGCTGATCCCTCGTGGCTGGTTCATGCAAGGGGTTCTTGGCGGTGTCGTCGCCGCGCTCGGCTATCTGGCAGGAAGGTTTCTGATGATGTTGTGGCGGCAGATGGCGCTGCCCCGGCTGCGCGGCACAGCCTTCCTGATCGGGCATCTGATTGTCGGGGTACCGGTGCTGGTCATGCTTGTGCTGGCGCTGTCCAAGGCCGGCGCATGGCAGAACGCGATCCGCAGCCGCATGGGGATGGAGCTGATCGACGCCACCCCGGTGATCCGGATGATCGGGCTGGCGCTCGTGGTGTTCGGCCTGCTTGTGCTGCTCGGCTGGCTGGTGCAGATCCTCTTCGACCGTCTGCGGCACTGGCTGTATCGCTTCATGCCCGAGCGGACGGCGAACATTGCCGGGCTGGTGATCGTCGCGCTGTTGCTTTTCGTGATTACCCGCGACGGGCTTCTCGACCGGCTGATCGGGTTTTTCGACGAGAGCTATACCATGGCGCAACGCCTCTTCGACACTGATGACCCGCCGCCGGACGAGCCGCTGCGCTCGGGCAGTGCCGAATCGCTGATCGACTGGGGCGCGATGGGCCAGCCGGGGCGGAATTTCATCAGCGGCGGACCGCGCGCCGACGCGATTGCCGATTTCAGCGGCGCCGCGGCCATGGACCCGCTGCGTGTCTATGTCGGGCTCGCCAATGCGGAGGATCCGCAAGCACGCGCCGACCTGGCCCTGCAAGAAATGCTGCGCGTCGGCGCGTTCGAGCGCGAGGTGCTGATCGTAGCGATGCCCACCGGCACGGGGTGGCTGGACCCGGGCAGCTTCGATCCGCTGGAATATATGCATGGCGGCGATGTGGCGACGGTGGCGGTGCAGTATTCCTATCTGCAATCGCCGCTGGCTCTGATCCTCGAAACCGATGCCGGTCTGGCGCAGGCCCGCGCCCTGATTGCGACCGTGCATGAATACTGGCGCGGCCTGCCGGAAGAGGATCGCCCCCGGCTCTATATGCACGGCCTCAGCCTTGGGGCCTGGGCGTCGATGTATGGCACCGATCTCAAGGCGCTGCTCGACGATCCTATAGACGGCGCGCTTTGGGCCGGGCCGCCCTTTCCCTCGGCCCGCTGGAACGAGGCGATGGCGGCGCGCAATCCGGGATCGGCATATGTCGCGCCCGAGGTCGGCACCGGGAGGCTGTTCCGGTTTGCCAGCCATACTCAGGATGCGGGAGGCCCCGGTGGCTGGGGAGGGATGCGGCTGATGTTTCTGCAATATTCCAGCGACCCCATCGTTTTCTACGAGCCCGCCTCGCTGTTCCGCCCGCCCGAGTGGATGACCGAGCCGCCCGCCGAGGATGTCTCGCCCGATCTGCGCTTCATGCCGGTGGTGACGCAGTTCCAGCTGGCGCTCGACATGGCCTTCGCGCTCGCAGCGCCGGCCGGGCATGGCCATAGCTATTACGCGCATGATTACATCGGCCCGTGGAACGCCGTGACCGCGCCGGAAGGCTGGAGCGATGCCGATACCGGGCGGCTCAAGGCGCGCTGCGACAACGGTCTGCAACAGGGCTGCGACAATTGAAGCGTCGATGGTACTGGCTCGTCGCGGGGCTGTTCGTGCTGGCAATGGCGGTGCTTGGCGCCAATACGGTGCGGCACCGGCTGGGCCTCGTCGTCTACCAGCACACACCGGCCGAACAGCGGGCCCGGCTGGCCGAATACTGGCGCATGGTGCCGCCCGAGACGCCGCTTTCCGAGGCCGGGGCCATCGTGCTGTCCGGCTGCGACGGGGTGCGTGACAATATGGATTTCTGGGCTGGCTTCCTGTCGGATCGCGAGCATGACGCCCTGATCCTCGACAGCCATAGCCCGCGCGGGCTCGATGACTTCGAGACCTGGCGGCTGCTATGCGTGGGTCAGGTGCTGCCCGGCGCGCAGCGCGCGGGCGATCTGGCCGTGGCCTTGGCCGAGACCTCTCGCGATGACATGCTTCTGCTGGGCGCCTCGCATGGCGGTTGGACGGTGCTTGAGTTTCTGCGCCAGGCCCTGACCGAAGAGCTGCCGCCGGGGCTCAGCGAATGGCCGGCCGCGCCGCAGCAGCTTCTGGCACGTGTCGGCGCGGCGGTGGTGCTGTATCCCTATTGCGGCGCGCTGAACGGCGCGGCAGAAGGCGACTGGTCCATGATGCCGCCTGTTCTGATGGTCATCGCCGCAGAGGACGAGCTGGGTCTCACCGAGGATTGCGTTGCGATGGCGGAAGCGCTGCAAGATCGCGGCGCAACCGTTGAGACGCCGGTCTATGAGGGGGCCGGTCATGGCTTCGATCAGAAGGAGCGAGCAGCATTCTCGGTGCTCGAATACCGGCCCGATTTGCGGGCGCGGGCGGCGGCGGATGTTGCCGGCTTTCTTGAGCGCCACGGGCTTTGATGGTCCCCAGCATGTGAGACGCATCGGGGATCGCGGTTGACCCCGGATCGCAGGTTGGTGCGGGAGATTGCTGTCATGTAAAGGCCGGGCCGAATATGGCCCGGCCTCTGGGTCGATGGATTAACCCAGCACTTCTTGGATCGCGCCCCTGGTTGCCTCGACAATCTGGTCGGCCTCGTCCCGCGACAGGCAAAGCGGCGGGGCAAAGCCCAGAATATCGCCCTGCGGCATGGCGCGAGAGATCACGCCGCGCTTCGCCATTGCGCCGACGACCTTGGCGCCACGGCCTTCCGAGGCTGGGAAGAATTCGCGCTTTTCCTTGTCGGCCACCAGCTCGACCGCGCAGAGCATGCCTTCGCCGCGCACCTCTCCGACATGGGCATGACCGCCCACCGCATCGGCCATCGCCTTGTTCAGATAGGCCCCCACATCGCCCGCATTCTGCACCAGCCCAAGCTCGTCAATCAGCTTGAGATTGGCGATCCCGGCCGCGGCCCCGATGGGATGGGCGGAATAGGTCCAGCCGTGGCCCAACACGCCGAATTCGTCATTGCCCTTCATCAGCACATCCCACATGCGCTGCCCGACAAGCGTGGCCGAGAGCGGCGCATAGGCCGAGGTCAGCCCCTTGGCGCAGGTGATCAGATCCGGCTTCAGCCCGTAGTGATCCGAACCGAACATGGTCCCCAGCCGCCCGAAGCCGGTCACGACCTCATCGACGATCAGCAGGATATCGTGCTTTTTCAGTACCTTATGGATCGCGTCCCAATAGCCTTCCGGCGGCGGCACGATGCCACCCGTGCCCAGAACCGGCTCGCCGATGAAGGCGGCGATGGTGTCGGCGCCTTCTGCTTCGATCAGCTCTTCGAGCTTCTGCACGCAATGGGCGGTGAAATCGGCCTCGGACATGGCGGCGTCGGGGCGGCGGAAGTAATAGGGCGCCTCGGTATGGATCACCTGTGCCAGCGGCAGGTCGAATTTCTTGTGGAACAGCTCCAGCCCGGTCAGCGAGCCGGTGACCAGCCCCGAGCCGTGATAGCCGCGCCAGCGGCTGATGATCTTCTTCTTCTCGGGCCGGCCGAGGATATTGTTGTAATACCAGACCAGCTTGACGTTGGTTTCGTTCGCGTCAGATCCGCCAAGCCCGAAATAGACCCGCGCCATGCCTTCCGGCGCGCGGTCCATGACCATTTTCGAGAGCGTGATATTGGCTTCCGACCCATGACCCGCATAGGCGTGGTAATAGGCCAGCTCATGCGCCTGCTTGGCAATGGCCTCGCTGATCTCCGTCCGGCCATAGCCGACATTGACGCAGTACAGCCCGGCAAACCCGTCCAGCAGCCGGTTGCCGTCGCGGTCGGTGATGAAGACGCCTTCGCCGCCGGTCACGATGCGCTGCGCGGCCTCGCCCCGCGCGAATTGCGCGAGATGGGTCGAGGGGTGCATGAAATTCTCGCGGTCCCATTTGGCGAGTTCGTCATTGGTCAGCATGTTGGATTCCTTTTTAATCTCTATTCACAGTGAGCATTCGGCGCGGCAGAGGGCAAGTGTCAGACCGCGGGCTGACGCTTCCGGCATCTATTCAAGGCGTTTTATGGTGCACCCCCGCTGAACCTCTGTTCGGCGCGGATCGGCAAAGAAACGTCCGCCCTGGGGGCGGTCGGACGCTGGCCCGGCGGGGCTGCGCCCCTTGATTCCGAGCCGGGTACGACGCACAGGCATCATCCCCAATCACGGCAGACATATTTGATCTCCGTGAAAGCTTCGAGCCCTTGCCGTGCACCCTCACGCCCGATGCCGGATTGTTTCATCCCACCGAACGGGATCGGCGCACCGGTCACCTTGGTGCGGTTCACCGCGACCATGCCGTATTGCAGCGCCCGCGTGGCGCGATAGATGCGGCGCGGGTCGAGGCTGTGGACATAGGCCACCAGCCCGTATTCGCTGTCATTGGCACGGGCATAGACCTCTTCCTCGCTGTCGAAGGGCGTCAGCGCCGCGACCGGGCCGAAGGTTTCCTCGCGCATGATCGCCGCATCATCGGGCACATCGGCCAGCACCGTCGGTTTGAAGAACAGCGGACCGAGGCTGTCGTCAACCTCACCGCCGGTCAGCAGCCTCGCGCCTTTTTTCACCGCATCCGCGACATGCGCCTTCTGCTTCTCGATCTGGCGATCATGGATCAGAGGGCCGATATCGGGATCATCCATGCCGCGCCCAAGGCTCAGCGTCTCGACGGCGCTGGTGAAGCGCGTGCAGAATTCGTCGTAGATATCGCGATGGATGTAAAAGCGGTTCGCGCCCAGGCAATCCTGTCCCGAAGTGGCGAATTTTGCCTTGATCCCCTCGGCCACCGCGCGGTCCAGATCGGCGCGCTGAAAGACGATGAACGGCGCATGACCGCCCAGCTCCATCACCAGCCGCTTCACCGTATCGGCGGATTGACGGTAGAGCAGCCGCCCCACCTCGGTCGAGCCGGTGAAGGACAGCGCCCGCACCCGTTTGTCGGCGGTCCACTCGCCGACGATGGTCGCGGCGTCGCCGATCACGGTGTTATAGACCCCATCCGGGAAGCCGGCCCGCCGCGCCAGAACCGAAAGCGCCAGCGCGGATAGCGGCGTCTCGGCAGAGGGATGCACCACCACCGTGCAGCCCGCCCCCAACGCCGCCGCCGCCTTGCGGGTGATCATCGCGCAGGGGAAATTCCACGGCGTGATAAGCGCGGCAACGCCGACAGGTTCGCGCCAAAGCTCCATCTCGGCGTCGGGCAGGTGGCTGGTCACGCCTTCGATATTCGGGCGCAGCGCTTCCTCGGCATAGAACTGCACGAAGCTGGCGGCATAATTGATTTCTCCGCGTGCCTCGCTGATCGGCTTGCCCTGTTCTGCGACCATGATCGTGGCGAGATCCTCTTTCGCGGCAAGGATCAGATCATACCAGCGATGCAGGATCCCTGCGCGGTCCTGGGGTAGCATGGCGGCCCAGCCGTAAAAAGCCTTCTGCGCGGCGTCTACTGCGGCACGAGCGCCGACCGCGTCGCTCATCGTGACCTTCGCGATGACCTCGCCGCTGGCGGGGTCGCGCACCGCAAGACGGCCCTCTCCGGCGAAATCTCCCGTGGTCGAGAGCAATTCGGGATCGTTAAGACTGCGGGCCAGCTCGGTCTTGGGGTCGTCCAGCATCATGCGCCTCCTTGTTGAGCGCATGATGAGCCGAAGCCGGCAGGGGAATTCACCGAAGTTCTGGTCGCAGGCAGAGGAATTCTCTTTTCCGGCCTAGTCGCGGAGAGGATTTCTTTCTTCCCTGCCCATCATCACGGGGTGAGCATCGCCGAGGCGGGTGGTTCGTTCTTTACCGGCTTGGTCACGATATAGCTGTAATAGCGCCGCACCCCGGCGCGGCTTTCCAAGAGCCCGTCCATGAGCTCCTGAAACGCTGCCACATCCGCGGCGACCACCTGCATCAGATAATCATAACCGCCGCCGATGGCCCAGCATCCGGTGATCTCGGACATGGCTGCGATGGTCCGTTCAAAGATCTGGAAGCTCTCGGCGCGGTGGCTGTCAAGCTCGAGCGTGACGAAGACCTGCACATGGGGGCCGAGCGCCGCCAGGTCGATCTCGGCACGATAGCCGCGGATCAGGCCGGATTTCTCCAGCCGCTTCATCCGCTCCCAGCAGGGGGTGGGCGACAGATTCACTTTCGCGGCAAGATCGGTTTTCGCAATACGTCCCTCGCGCGAGAGGGTCGCGAGAATAGCAATATCACGGTCATCCAGGCGAGGCGCGGTCATGATCCGCTTGTTCCGCCGCCGCCGTACTTTGTCAATCTGTGGCGAATGATGCGAAGCCAACGAATCAGCGGGACTCCTACCGATCCGTCGCGCGGGACGCGGTTCACGCCAACAGATCGCCGCGATCCGGTGATGCGGCGCTTCGGTCGTTCCGAAGGCGCGATTGAGGTCGCGCAGAGCGCCGACATGACCGCGACGAAATGGCGTTTGCGCCGCTCATAGCGGGATTTGGGCGCATCGGTCCGATCCGTCACGCCTCATCTTCATCGCAAAAAGCGAGCCATGCGGCCGCGTGTAAGACACGGCGCCATGCGAGAATCGGAACCATCGCGGCGGGCGGGTCGTTTGACACTCATCGGGCGACTTGCAATGGTTTGCCTTGGAAACAGACAGGAATTCCGCCGCCGCCGGTCTTTCGTCGGCGGCGAAGCCGGTTCGCAAGGGGCCGGTCGAAACAACCAGAAACGGAGGCCGGATCGCGGTATCGCGACATGGCCCGCCACAGGAGGTAACATGACCTATAAGACGCTTACAGCTGCCAGCATCACCGCTTTGATGGTCGGCTCCGGCATGGCTCAGGCCGATACCTGGCGCTATGCGTTTGAAGAAGCGCTCGATGAGGTTCAGGGCGTCTACGCCCAGAAGTTCAAGGAAGAGGTCGAGGCGAATTCCGACCATACGGTCGAGCTTTTCCCCTTCGGCACGCTCGGCGAGTCGGCAGACACGATGGAGCAGGCCCAGTCGGGCATCCTGCAATTCGTCGACCAGTCGCCGGGCTTCACCGGCGCTCTGATCCCCGAAGCTCAGGTCTTTTTCGTGCCGTATCTGCTGCCCGAAGATCAGGACGCGCTGTTCAGCTTCTTCCGCAATTCCAAGACCATCAAGGAACTGTTCCCGCCGCTCTATGCCGAGCAGGGGCTGGAGCTGCTGACCATGTTCCCCGAAGGCGAGGTCATGATGACCACGCAGGAGCCGGTGACCGGCCCCGCCGACCTGAACGAGGTCAAGTTCCGGGTGATGACCAACCCGCTGATCGTGGAAAGCTATCAGGCGTTTGGCGCGACCCCGACGCCGCTGCCCTGGGGTGAGGTTTATGGTGCGATGCAGACCGGCATCATCCAGGGTCAGGAAAACCCGGCCTTCTTCATCGAGTCGACGAAGATGTATGAGGTCAGCGAGCACATCACCCGCGCCGGCCATAACAACTTCACCACCGCGGTCATGGCCAATAAGGAATTCTATGACGGGCTCTCGGACGAGGATAAGGAAGTTGTTCAGAACGCCACGCAGGTGGCCTTCGACTATATTCTCGAATATCAGGACGGTCTGACCGAGGAATCGCTTGAGAAGATCAAGGAAGCGAAGCCCGAGATGACCATCACCGAACTGTCCGAGGAAGAGCGCCAGCCCTTCCGCGACACGGCTGCCTCGGTGGAAGAGCAGTTCCTGGAGATCGGCGGCGACCAGGCGCAGGAAATCCTCGACCAGATGAAGGCGGACCTCGAAGCGGCTGCCGCTGATGCCGGAGGCGAGAGCGCCGACAGCGGTGAATCTGCCGAAGCCGACATGGCCGAGGGCGACGCTGCTGAAGGCGATAGCGGTGAGGCCAGCCCGGAGGCGAATGCCGCCGCCGAGGGCAATGCCGAAGCTGCGGAGGGTGATGCTGCCGAAGGCGAGATGCCGGAAGCCAACGCCGCCGAGGGCGACTCCGCTGAAGGAGATGACGCGATGGCAGCGGATACCGCCACGGATGCCGAGGCAGAGGCCGGTGCTGACGCGGATGCGGATGCGGATGCGTCTGACGAAATGGATGCGGAAGCCGATGCCGACGCTGAAATGGATGCCGACGCCGACGGCGAAGAAACCGAAACCGCCCCGGCCAACTGAGGCGGCTCGCATAGCGACTGATCCGGCCGGCGGTCCCTCTGCCGGCCGGATTTGCAGATAAAGACCAAACTCAGCGCGAGGGACCAGCGGCATGACGCTTGACGACAAGCACGCACCGAAGCCCGATCCAGATGTTCTTGCCGCCGCCGAAGTCGCCTCCGTTGACGACGATATCGACGATTCCAAATATGTGTCCGGCCTGCCCGGCTTTCTGGGCGTCATCGATGTTGCCATTGCCCGGATCGAGGCGGTGCTGTTGGCGCTCGGCGTGCTGGCCATGGCGATCAACACGATGGCCAATGTCGTCGGCCGCCTGATCGGACGCACCATTTTCTTTAGCGAAGAGCTGAATCAGGCGCTTATCATCCTGATCACCTTTGCCGGGATCTCTTATGCGGCGCGGCACGGTCGGCACATCCGCATGTCGGCATTCTTCGATGCCATGCCGTTCCGTCCCCGCAAGCTGCTGATGATCTTCATCGCGGCTGTGACGGCGGCGATGATGTTCCTGCTGACCTGGTATTCCTTTAGCTACGTGCTGGAACAGGCCTCGCGCGGGCGGGTCCTTCCCGCGATGCAGATCCCGCAATGGTGGATCATCGTCTGGGCGCCGCTCGGTTTCCTGCTGACCGGCATCCAGTACACGCTCGCGGCGATCAAGAACCTGATCGACAAGGATATCTGGCTGTCGACGAGCACTGTTGAAGGCTATGATGACAGCGCGGAAGAGGAGGTCTGAGCCATGACCTGGGCCATTTTCGGGACCATGATCGTCCTTCTGCTGCTGGGTTTCCCGATGATGATCCCGCTGCTGGCGGGTTCGCTGATCGGCTTTGTCGCGCTATTCGGAGGTTTCGGGCAGCTCGACACGATGGTGCAGCAGGTGCTGGCCGGGATTCGTCCCGCAAGCCTCATCGCGGTGCCGATGTTCATCTTTGCCGCCGATATCATGACGCGCGGCCAGTCGGCGACACGGCTGATCGACCTGGTTATGTCCTTTGTCGGACATTTCCGCGGCGGTCTGGCGATCTCGACCGCCGGAGCCTGCACCATGTTCGGTGCGGTCTCGGGTTCCACACAGGCAACGGTGGTTGCGGTCGGCGGGCCGCTGCGTCCGCGGATGCTGAAGGCGGGCTATAATGACAGCTTCGTGCTGGCTCTGATCGTCAATTCCTCCGACATCGCCTTCCTGATTCCGCCGTCGATCGGGATGATCATCTACGGTGTCGTGTCCGGCACCTCGATTTCCGAACTGTTCATTGCCGGGATCGGGCCGGGCCTGCTGATCCTGTTCCTGTTCTCGGTCTATTGCTACTTCTACGCGCGCCGGAACAACGTCCCGACCGAGCCGAAATCGACATGGGCGGAGCGTGGCACGGCGATCCGACGCGCGCTCTGGCCGCTCGGCTTCCCGGCGATCATCATTGGCGGCATCTATGGCGGCATCCTGTCCCCGACCGAGGCGGCGGCGGCCTGCGTGCTTTATGCGCTGATTCTGGAGATGATCGTGTTCCGCGAGATGAACCTGACCCAGCTCTATGCCACGGCAAAATCGACCGGGCTGATCACCGCCGTGGTGTTCATCCTTGTGGGGGCAGGTGCGGCGTTTTCCTATGTCATCAGCTTCGCGCAGATCCCGCAGCAGATCCTCGCCGGGATCGGGATCGACCAGATGGGGCAATATGGCGTGCTGTTCACGATCTCGATCGCGTTCTTCGTCGGCTGCATGTTCGTCGATCCGATCGTGGTCATCCTGATCCTCGTCCCGATCTTCGCGCCTGTGGTGGCCGATGTGGGTCTGGACCCGGTGCTTGTCGGTACGATCATCACGCTCCAGGTCGCCATCGGTTCGGCCACGCCGCCCTTCGGCTGCGACATTTTCACCGCCATCGCGGTGTTCAAGCGGCCCTATACCGAGGTGGTCAAGGGCACGCCGCCCTTCATCATCATGCTGCTGAGCGTCGCGGTGCTGCTGATCTTCTTCCCGCAGATCGCGTTGTTCTTGCGTGATCTGGCATTCCCGGATTAAGGCTCGGCCATGTTTACGAAGATCCTTGTTCCCTATGACGGCTCGAAGGGCGCGCAGCGTGCGCTCGATCGCGCGACCGAGATGGCGAAGCTCTGCGATGCGCAGCTCATCGTGCTGACCGTCTATCGCCACCATTCGATGCTGGAGGCGTCGCTGTCGATGGTGCGCGGCTCGGTCGAGCGTGGCGGCAATCTGGACAATGAGATGCGCGAGGCCGCGCGAGAGGCGGCGGATTACGCCAAGCGGCGCGCCAAAGAGGCCGGGCATGAAAAGGTCTCGGCCTTTATCAAGGCCGGCCAGCCGGCGCGCACCATCATCGCGACCTGCAAGGAAAAGGAGTGCGACCTGATCGTCGTCGGCTCACGCGGGCTCGGCGCGACCGAGGGCTATTTGCTGGGCTCGGTCAGCCACAAGGTGACCGGGCTCGCGAATTGCCCGGTTCTCGTCGTCTGAGCGCAGGCCGCCCGTCCATGTGGCGCGACCCTCACCACCATCGCTTTGGGCTGATTGCCCTGTCCACCGACATGACGGTCGAGGCGGATGCCGCGCGGCTGTTGCCCGAAAACTGCCGGCTTCATGTGACGCGCATCGCGTTCGACAACCCGACCACGCGTGAAAACCTTCTGAAGACCGGCCCCCGGCTGCGCGCCGCCGCCGACCTGCTGGTTCCGGAGGTCGAGCTGGACGGAATCGGCTTTGCCTGCACCTCGGCCTCGGCCGTGCTCGGAGATGCGGTGCATGAGGCGATCGGGCATCGCGGGAGGTTGGCCACTCCGGGGGGCGCGGCCATCCGCGGCTTTGCGGCGCTCGGGGTCGGACGCGTGGCGCTCATGACGCCTTATCTCGCCGCGACGGCTGATCTGGTCGGCGATCATTTCGAGGCGCATGGGCTGGAGGTGGTGCGCCGACATTCGATGGGGTTCGAGGACGACCGCGACATGGCGCTGCTGCCTGCGGACCGGATCATCGAATTCGCGCTCGCCGCCGATGACCGCCGGGCCGAGGCGCTGTTCATGTCCTGCACGGCGCTGCCTGCCGTCGCGGTGATCGACGAGATCGAGGACAGGCTTGGCAAGCCGGTCATCAGCGCGAACCTCGCCCTGTTCTGGGCCATGCTTGACGCCGCCCGGATCCCGGCAGAGGGGCCCGGGCGGTTGTTCGGGACGCGGACATGGTGAACCCCCGCGAGGTCGTGCCCGACGATGTTTACGCCGCAGCCGAGCGTATCCGGGACATGGTACGGCTCACCCCGTTTCGTGCCTCTCCCAGCCTGACGCGGCTGGCGGGCGGGCCGGTCTGGCTGAAATGCGAACATCGTCAGGAAACCGGCGCTTTCAAGCTTCGCGGCGCCTCCAATGCGGCGGCGCGGCTTGGCGATGTGGCGGGCGTCACCACGGCCTCGACCGGCAATCACGGCCGCGCGCTTGCTCATGCCGCGCGACATCTGGGTCTGCCGGCGGTGATCTGTGTCTCGAAACTGGTGCCGCAGAATAAGCTGGACGCGATCACCGCGCTCGGAGCCGAGGCGCGCGTGGTCGGGGTATCGCAGGACGAAGCATTTCACGAGGCGCGACGCCTGCGCCGGGAAGAAGGCTTTG
The DNA here is from genome assembly GCF_027912835.1 of Paracoccus sediminicola. Lineage (NCBI taxonomy): Bacteria > Pseudomonadati > Pseudomonadota > Alphaproteobacteria > Rhodobacterales > Paracoccaceae > Paracoccus > Paracoccus sediminicola. The sequence continues at coordinate 2,323,680 of NZ_CP115768.1, read as the reverse complement.
CGCTGATTCCGCCCTTCGACCATCCCGATGTCATCGCCGGGCAGGGCACGCTGGGGCTCGAGATCATCGACCAGGTCCCCGATGCCGCCGCCATCGCGGTGCCGCTGTCGGGCGGGGGATTGCTGGCCGGGGTTGCGCTCGCGGCGAAATCGCTGCGCCCGGATATCCGCATCATCGGCATCAGCATGGAACGGGGCGCGGCAATGGCGGCCAGCCTCAAGGCCGGGCACCCTGTCGAGGTCGAGGAGCTGGAAACGCTCGCCGACAGTCTCGGCGGCGGGATCGGGCTGGAGAACCGCTACAGCTTCCGCATGGTTCGTGACCTCATGGACGAGCTGATCTTGCTGAGCGAAGATGAAATCGCTTCCGGCATCCGCCATCTTGCGCTTGAGGATCACGAAAAGGTCGAGGGCGCGGCGGCTGTCGGGGCAGGCGCGGTGCTGGCGGGCAAGCTGCGCAGCGAAGGCCCTCTGGTGCTGATCCTGTCGGGCGAAAATATCGATCCGGCTCGCCACGCCGCCATTGTCAGAGGTGAGAAATGAGCGAGATCCGCATCCTGCAGGAGGACGAGCTTCGGTCGCGCGTGACGCTGGACGCCGAAGCGATCGCGGTGGTCGAACGGGCCTTCGCGCGGCTGGCCGAGGGCGGTGTCGAGATGCCGCCGGTGCTGTCCATGCATCTGCCGGAGGTGAATGGCGAGGTGGATGTCAAAACGGCCTATGTGCCGGGGCTGCCCGGTTTTGCGGTCAAGATCTCGCCCGGGTTTTTCGACAACCCTGCCAAGGGACTGCCCTCGACCTCCGGGCTGATGGTGGTGCTGTCCTCGGAAACCGGGCGGGTTCAGGCGGTGCTTCTCGATAACGGCTATCTCACCGATCTGCGCACGGCGGCCGCCGGCGGCGTGGCCGCGAAGCATCTTGCGCGGGAGGATGCCAGCCGCGCTGCCATCTTCGGTGCGGGGTTGCAGGCGCGGATGCAGTTGCAGGCGCTTCGGCTTGTGCGCCCGATCTCCGAGGCGGTGATCTGGGCGCGCGATCCGGCGAAGGCGCAGGCTCTTGCCGCTGCGATGACTGGTGAAGGGCTGGCGGTCCGTGCCGAGGCCGATCCCGAGGCGGCAGCCTCATGGGCCGATATCATCGTCACAACAACCCCCGCCAGCCAGCCCATCCTCAAGGCGGAATGGCTGCGGCCCGGCCAGCATGTCACGGCGATGGGCAGCGATCAGGACGGCAAGAACGAGCTGGACCCGCTTTGCCTCGACCGCGCCGATCTTTATGTCGCCGATCGGGTCAGCCAGACTCAGTCGCTCGGTGAATTGCAGGCCGCGCTCAGCGCCGGGATCATCGCGGATACGACCGAAATTCCCGAGCTCGGCCAGATCATCAACGGCCAGCACCGCGGCCGCATCGCGCCCGATCAGATCACCATCGCCGACCTGACAGGGACCGGCGTGCAGGACACCGCCATCGCAACCCACGCGCTGAATGCGCTATCGAAAGATCGCTGAATGCCTGAACTGCAAAGGACGCCGGAACGGTTCTCGACCGCCGAATATGAACGCCGCCTGCGCCAGACGCGCGAAAGCATGGAGAAGCTCGGGCTGGACCTGCTGATCGTCAGCGATCCGTCCAATATGGCCTGGCTGACCGGCTATGACGGGTGGTCCTTCTATGTGCATCAATGTGTGATCGTCGGCCCGACCGGCCAGCCGATCTGGTTCGGGCGTGGTCAGGACGCCAACGGCGCGCTGCGCACCGTCTGGATGAGCGACGATCACATCATCGGCTATCCCGATTACTATGTGCAGTCGGTGGAACGGCACCCGATGGACTATCTCTGGGCGACGTTGGCCGACAAGGGCTGGCATCGCGGCTTCATCGGCGTCGAGATGGATAATTACTGGTATTCGGCCAAGGCCCATGCCCGGCTGAGCTATGGCCTGCCCGAGGCGGAGATCCTCGATGCGACCGGGCTGGTGAACTGGCAACGCGCGGTCAAATCCGACGAAGAGCTATCCTATATGCGCAAGGCGGCCCGGCTGGTCGAAAGGATGCATCGCCGCATCGCCGACAAGGTCGAGGTCGGGATGCGAAAATGCGATCTCGTCGCCGAGATCTACGATGCCGGGCTGCGCTATGACGAATGGGAGGGGCATGGCGGAGACTATCCGGCCATCGTGCCGCTGCTGCCGTCCGGGCCGGATGCCGCCGCGCCGCATCTGACCTGGGACGACATGCCGATGAAGAAGGATGAGGGCACGTTCTTCGAGATCGCCGGCTGCTATCAGCGCTATCACTGCCCGCTTTCGCGCACGATCTTTCTCGGCACTCCGCCAAAGGCAATGCTGGAGGCGGAAAAGGCGGTGCTCGAGGGCATGGATGCCGGGCTCGACGCCGCTCGCGCGGGCAATAGCTGCGAAGACATCGCGGCAGCGTTCTTCACCGTGCTGGACCGCTACGGCATCGTGAAGGACAACCGCACCGGCTATCCGATCGGCCTGTCCTACCCGCCGGACTGGGGCGAGCGCACCATGTCCCTGCGCCGCGGCGACCGGACCGAGTTGAAACCGGGTATGACCTTCCACTTCATGACCGGGTTGTGGATGGAGGATTGGGGCTATGAGACGACCGAGTCGCTCATCATCACCGACGGCGAACCCGAGCTGTTCTGCTCGCTGCCCCGCCGGATGCTGGTGAAGTCATGACCGCGAACCCGATCCGCCCGACGATTTCGCTCGACGCGCAGGGCAAGGCGCACGGCTTTTTGCGCCTGCCCTATAGCCGCAATGACAGCGCCTGGGGCAGTGTGATGATCCCGCTGACGGTGATCGGCAATGGCGAGGGTCCGACGGCGCTGCTGACCGGCGGCAATCACGGCGATGAATATGAGGGCCCCATCGCGCTGCAACAGCTCGCATGGGAGATCGAGCCCGAGCAGGTTTCGGGCCGGATCATCATCGTGCCTTATATGAACTATCCCGCCTTCCGCGCCGGAACGCGGGTCAGCCCGCTGGATGGTGTCAACCTGAACCGCGCTTTTCCGGGCAGGCCCGACGGCTCGGTCAGCCAGAAGATCGCCCATTATTTCAGCGAGACGCTTGTGCCGCTGGCGGATGTGGTTCTGGATTATCATTCGGGCGGCAAGACGCTGGATTTCCTCCCCTACGCGGCGGCACATTATCTGGATGACAAGGACCAGCAGAGAAAATGTGTCGAAGCCGTCAAAGCCTTCGGCGCGCCCTACAGCATGATGATGCTGGAGATCGACGCGGTCGGCATGTTCGACACCACCGTCGAGGAAAAGGGGAAGGTGTTCGTTACCACCGAACTCGGCGGTGGCGGGACGGCTACGGCCCGCTCGGCGGAGATTGCCGTTCGCGGCGCGAGAAATCTGCTGCGCCATGCCGGTATCCTCTCCGGCGAGGTCGAGACATCGAAGAGCGTCATGCTGGACATGCCCGGCGACGACTGTTTCCACTTTGCCGAACGTGACGGGCTGATGCACCCGCTGGCGGATCTTGGCGAGACGGTCCGCGCGGGTCAGCCCATCGCGCAAATCTGGCCTGCCGACCGCAGCGGCAGCGCGCCGATCCAGATTGCCGCGAACCGCGACGGCATCCTTGCCGCGCGGCATTTTCCGGGACTCGTCCAGATGGGCGACTGCCTCACGGTGATCGCCGTTGCGTGATGTCCCCGCCACGAATTGCTGCGACAGAACGACGCGATAGGACAGAAATCCTGACCAACGCGGCGTCCGATTAACCCTTCGTTAAGCTATCTTAGCCAAGAGCGCTGGCCTGAGCCGCGGGATGACGCGACTCCCAGCAATGAAGGCAAGGATATGCAACAGCTCACCATCCAGCAAATCTATCTGGGTAAACATGCCGATCTCGACCCCAAGGAATATGGCGACGGAGATCAGGACGGGTTCAACGAGAATGAAACAGTGCCGAGCTTCAAGCCCGGAGTCGTCTTTGACGAAACCTCGATGAAGCTGGTCGAGATCACGCAGAATGATACGGTTCTTGATGACGACCCGTTGCGGCTCGAAGAAAACGACGACTGGGACCATCCTACGACCCCGGTCCGCGGTGACAGCTATACCTATGACGCAGGCGACGGTGCCGGTGAGGTGACCTCTTATGTCGATTCCGTCTTTCAATGGGAGGTGACGATCATCTCGGCCTCGGGAGACGTCTACAAGCCGACGCTTTCCTTTGTGCAGCTTGAGGATGGTTCGATCTTCACCAATTCCAGCGAATATTTCGACGATTGGGCGATCCAGTCGATCCGGCTCGACGCTCCTGGAAGGCGGGATTTCTATGGTTCCGACGTTGGGCGCAGCATCGATAATCTTGAGATTGTTTGCTATGCGCGCGGCACGATGATCGCGTCGGGCGGGTCGGACGCACCGGTGGAGACGCTGAAAATCGGCGATCTCGTCGATACCGTGGATCGGGGGCCGGCCCCGATCTTGTGGATCGGTCGCCGCCGGTTGGAAGCGATCGAGCTGGCCCGTCATCCGCATCTGCGCCCGATCCGGATCCGGGCTGGCGCGCTTGGGCCCGATCTGCCGGTGCAGGATCTTCTGGTGTCGCCACAGCACCGAATCTTGGTGCGGGGCGCCATACCGACACGCATGTTCGGCCAGCAAGAGGTGCTCGTTGCGGCGAAGCAGCTTTTGGCGCTCGATGGGGTAGAGATCTGCGACGACAGTGACGGGGTCGAGTATTTCCATCTGTTGCTGGCCGATCATCAGCTCGTTCTGGCCAATGGCGCGCCTGCCGAAACCCTTTTCACCGGGGTGGCGGCGCTTGAGGCCATGACCGAGGAACAAACCCGCGAGCTTACCGATCTCTTCCCCGAAATCGCCGGCCTGTATCCCGCCCAGGCTGCGATGCGACTGGCGCCCGCGCCGGTCAGGCTGATCGCGCCGGGCAGGCGGGCGCGGCAGCTGGCAGCACGGATGAAGCAGAACCATAAACTGCCGCTCGCCTGCTGAGGCGACGGCTAGATGCGAACGCGCGGGCAGGTCCATTGGGCCGCCTGCCCGCGACCGCAGCGCCTTGCCATCATCCTGCAAATGGCTAGCCTTCCCGATATGACCAATTGCAGGAGCGGATTGATGAAAACCCCTATCCCGATGAGCCGCCGCGGGTTTCTGACAGCCTCTGTCGCCGGTGTCGGCGCGGTGATGCTGCACCCGTTCTCGGCCCGCGCGCAGGCCGGGCAGGCGCATCTGCGCATCATGGAGACGACGGATCTTCATGTGCATATCTGGCCCTATGACTACTATGCGGATACGGCGATCGATACGGTCGGGCTGTCCCGCACGGCGGCTCTGGTCGAGGCGGTGCGCGCCGAGGCGACCAACGCGATCCTTCTCGACAATGGCGACTTCCTTCAGGGCAATCCGATGGGTGACTACATCGCCTATGAGCGGGGCATGAACGAAGGCGATATGCATCCGATCGTCACCGCGATGAACACGCTCGGCTTCGATGCGGGCACGCTCGGGAATCACGAATTCAACTATGGGCTGGAATTCCTGCGCAACACGCTTGCGGGTTCCGAGTTTCCGGTCGTGTGCTGCAACGTCGCGACCGAGGCGGGTGAGACGCCGGATCAGGACACGACACTTGTGCCGCCATACACGGTTCTCGAACGTGAGCTGACCGACGGCGCAGGTGAAACCCATCCGATCCGCATCGGGCTGATCGGCTTCGTGCCGCCGCAGATCATGCAATGGGACCGCAAGCATCTGGAGGGCAATGTCACCGCACGCGGCATCGTCGAGGCCGCCGAGGCCTGGCTGCCCAAGCTGCGCGAGGAAGGCGTCGATCTTGTCATCGCGCTGTCTCATTCCGGGATCGAGGCACTGCCGCTGGAGTCCGGGGCCGAGAACGCTTCGCTGGCGCTTGCCGGGATCGAGGGGATCGACGCGGTGCTGACCGGGCATCACCACCTGGTGTTCCCCGGACCGGATTACGAAGGGATCGAGGGCGTCGATGCGTCGGCCGGAACCCTGAACGGCAAGCCTGCGGTCATGGCCGGGTTCTGGGGCAGCCATATGGGTCTGATCGACCTCATGCTGGAACGCGACGGCGAGGGCTGGCGGATCGCCAGCCACACGGCCGAGGCCCGCCCGATCTATGAGCGCGACGAGGATCGCAACGTCGTGCCTCTGGTCGAAAGCGTCGCGGCGGTCGAAGACAGCGTGGCCGAGGAACATCAGGCGACGCTGGATTATGTCCGGCAATCGGTCGGCAAGACCTCGGCGCCGCTCTACAGCTATTTCGCGCTCGTCGCCGATGATCCAAGCGTGCAGATCGTTACCAATGCGCAAAGCTGGTATATCGAACAGATGATGGCCGGGACCGAGAATGAGGGCCTGCCGATCCTCTCGGCGGGTGCGCCGTTCAAGGCGGGCGGTCGCGGCGGGCCAGATTACTATACCGATGTTCCGGCGGGCGATGTCGCGATCAAGAACGTGGCGGATCTGTATCTTTACCCGAACACGATCCGCGCGGTGAAGATTACCGGCGCGCAGGTCAAGGACTGGCTGGAACGCAGCGCCGGCATGTTCAATCAGATCACCCCCGGAGAGGCGGATCAGACTCTGCTGAACCCGGATTTCCCGAGCTATAATTTCGACGTGATCGACGGGGTCGAATACCAGATCGACCTCTCGCAACCCTCGAAATTCGACAGCGAGGGCGCAGTCGCGAATCCCAACGCAAATCGCATCGTGAACCTGACCTTCGATGGCCAGCCCATCGATCCGGAGGCCGAATTCATCGTCGCCACCAACAACTACCGCGCGGGCGGCGGTGGCAGCTTCCCCGGCAATGATGGCTCGACCATCGTCTTCGAAGGGCCTGATACCAATCGCGACATCATCGTGCGCTATATCGTCGAGCAGGGAACCATCGACCCGGCGGCGGATGGCAACTGGTCCTTCAAATCCTTGGACGGCGCAACGGTGCTGTTCGAGACCGGACCGAAAGCCGCGGATTATCTCGATGCCGTCGACGGTCTGGAGATCGAGGCTGCGGGTGACGGCGCTGACGGGTTTGCGCAATACCGCATCACGCTCTGAGCCGGCTCATTCGACGATGCTGGCAAGGCAGGGATCGAGGATCACCTGCGCGCTGTCTCCGCCGGCATAGCCACCGGCCAGCATGACCTGCTGGCCGGGCACGATCTTTTTCGGCTCGTAGGTCACGCAGATCACCCGCGTCTCATTCTCGGGGCACATCAGCAGATAGGCGAGCGCACCATCCCAGTCGCTCGCCACCAGCTCTCCCGTGATGGCCATGCTGATCCGCCCGTCATGATCCGGCGCGCGCGCCACCCATCCGGTGAGCGTGTCACAGCTGGCCGGGTTCTGCGGCAGAGCCTCACCGAGCGCGAAGGGACCGTTCGGGTCAATCTGCGTTGCCGAGACCGGTGCCGCACCGAGCAGGGCGGCGGCGAAAATGCCGGTCGCGATTCGGCCGGGTGATAACTTCACGCTTGGCTTCTCTCCCGTCAGATGACCCCGATGATACGAAGCCGCGACGGCCCCCGCAATCTCAAAAAATGGGTATCAGCCGCTTCCATGGCATTCGATCCAGTGTGTCCAAGCGCCATTCGCACCGGCGCAGACGGTCTCACGTCATTGAAAAGAAAAAATCTCTTCTCTTTGACGGATCGCGATGCTGTTTCTAGCCTTGAAGCGTTACAGAGCCTGCACAGGGGGAAGATGCACGCGTGAACGAGATTTTCTGCTGCCATGGCAGCGACATAAATTGTTCTGGGCCGCGCAGTGGCGCGCCGTCGCAGCGCGCGAGACGATGACCGACGCTGACAGGATCGTCGCCGAATATCTTATCGAAACGCCCGCTGCGCCCGAGGCCGTGGCCGAGACGATGGCGGCAGAGCAGTCCAGCGGAACCCTGTCGCGGATCTCGGGCCGGATCGACCGGCTGCGGGCGCAGGCCGCGGCAGAGATCCTGTCGGTCGAGCAGATCGACGAGGTAGAGGCACCATCGCTTCATTCCGCCTATCTCGTGCGGAAGGGCGTTACCGGGCCTTATCGGCGGGCGCGGGTGCGGCTTTCCTATCCGACCAGCAATATCGGGCAAAACCTTCCGACGCTTGCCGCGACCGTGTCCGGAAATCTTTATGATCTGGGTGAGATGACCGGGCTCAAGCTGGTCTGGCTCTCCATCCCGCGCGACTATCGGCGCCGCTATCCGCAGCCTTCGCACGGCGTCGCCGGCACGCGACAAGCGGTGAGGGTAAGGGATCGGCCGGTGTTTGGCACGGTCATCAAGCCAAATCTCGGGATGCGGGCAGAGGATATTGCGGCGCTTGTCGACCGGCTCTGTGCGGCAGGGGTGGATTTTATCAAGGACGATGAAATCTGCGCCAATCCCGAGATCGCGCCGCTGTCCGAGCGTGTCCCTGCGGTGATGGAAGTGATCCGCAAATGGCAGGATCTCACCGATCGGAAAATCATGGTTGCCTTTAACGTCACCGACGAAGCCTGTGCCATGCGCCGCCATGCCGATCTGGTCGCGGCAGAGGGCGGAAGCTGCGTCATGGCCAGCCTGAACTGGTGCGGGCTGTCGGGGATCGCGGCGCTGCGTGCCCATACCCCCCTTGCCATTCATGCCCACCGCAATGGCTTCGGCGCGCTCAGCCGGCATCCGCTTCTCGGAATGGGTTTTCAGCCCTATCAGTCGCTGTATCGTCTGGCCGGGATCGACCATATGCATGTGCACGGCATCGGCGGCAAATTCGCAGATACCGCAGACGAGGTCACCGCCGCCGCCCGCGCCTGTCTTTCGCCTCTTTCCGAGGACGGGCCGGATGATGCGGTCATGCCCGTGTTTTCCTCGGGGCAGTGGGCCGGAACGCTGCCCGAGACGCTTCAGGCGGCGCAAGGGTCCGATCTGATGTTTCTCTGCGGAAGCGGAGTTCTGGACCATCCTTCGGGACTGGCGGCGGGTGTCGCGTCGCTGCGAGAGGCCTATGACGCGCTGCGGCAGGGGCTTACGCTGGAGGAAGGCGCGCATGACCGCCCATCGCTTTCCACCGCATTGCGCTTCTTTGGTGGCTGAGACCTGTCGCGCTGGGATATGTCATGTGGCATGACAGGCCGCGATGCGCCATGCTGGATGGGTAGACGAGGAGGATCGGATGGATCTCAACAGCGATATGGGCGAAAGCTTCGCCGCATGGCAGATGGGAGACGACGCCGAAATGCTGCGCATCGTCAGCTCGGCCAATATCGCCTGCGGTTTTCATGCCGGCGATCCGGCGGGCATTCTGGACACGCTGCGTCTGGCGACGGAGCAGGGCGTGGCGGTGGGCGCGCATCCGGGGTATCGCGATCTCGCCGGTTTCGGGCGCCGTCCAATGGATATTGCCGCGCGTGAGCTGACGGCGGATGTGATCTATCAGATCGGGGCGCTTGACGGGCTGGCGCGCGCGGCGGGCACACGGGTCAGCTATGTGAAGCCGCATGGCGCGCTGTATAATACCATCGCTCAGGGCGGGCCGCAGGCCGATGCGGTCATTCAGGCGGTGCTGGATTACGACCCCGGCTTGCCGCTGATGGCGCTTGCCGGGTCGCCCATCGTCGACCATGCCCGTGAAGCCGGATTGCAGGTCATCACCGAGGCCTTCGCCGATCGCGGCTATCGCCCGGACGGGCAGCTTGTCTCGCGTCGCGAAAAGGATGCGGTGTTGCATGATCCCGATGAGGTCGCGCAGCGGATGCTGCGTTTCGCCCGTGAGGGTGTGATATGTGCCACGGACGGTCAGGACATCCGGGTCGAAGCGCAATCGATCTGTGTGCATGGCGACAGCCCCGGCGCGGTCGAAATGGCCCGCCGAATCCGCGCATTGTTCGATGCCGAGGGCATCGAGATCGCGCCGGTCACGAAGGCGCGGGTCTGAGGATGCGCTTTTTGCCTGCCGGAGAGAGCGGAGTTCTGATCCATCTCGACAATCTGGATCAGGTGCTCGCCCTGCATGCAAGCCTGCAAGACAGCCCGCCAGCGGGCATCGTCGAAATGGTGCCTGCGGCCGAAACGCTGATGATCATCTTTGACCGGCGCATGACGACGGCGGAGCGTCTGGCGGCTGCGATCGCGTCGCGGAATGTGCAGGGCAGCGCGCAGGGTTCGGGACGGGTGGTCGAAATCCCGGTGCGCTATGACGGGCAGGATCTGGACGATGTTGCCAGCCTGACCGGGCTCAGCCGGGACGAGGTGATCGCGCGCCATACCGGCACGAATTGGCGAGCGGCCTTTGCCGGGTTTGCCCCCGGCTTCTGCTATCTCAGCGGTGGCGACCGCGCGCTTGAGGTGCCGCGCCGCAGCAGCCCACGCACGGCGATTCCGCCTGGCTCGGTTGCGCTCGCCGGGCTTTTCTCGGCGGTCTATCCCAAGGAAAGTCCGGGTGGCTGGCAGATCATCGGCACGACGCCGCAGCCGATGTGGGATCTGGATCGCGACCCGCCCGCCTGGCTCATGCCCGGCGACGAGGTGCGCTTTGTCGATCTGGCAGCACAGCCGAAGGAATTCCCCCGTCCCGCGCCGGCGCCTGACCCTCCCGCGCCCGAAAAGCCCGATGCAAGGCTGGACGTCCTTGCCGCGCCGTTCCCTCTGCTGCTTCAGGATGGCGGGCGGCAGGGCAAGCTGGCGCAAGGTGTCTCTGCCTCGGGTGCGGTGGATCAGGGGGCGTTGCGGGCGCTGAACCGGCTGCTCGGAAATCCGCCCGGCACCGCCGCGCTTGAACTGATCGGCGGCGGGATCCGTCTGCGCGCCACCGCCGCCTGTGAGATCGCCCTCACCGGAGCGCCTCGGATCGTGACCATCGAGGGCGGGGCGAAATATCCCTCTCATGCAGCGATCCCGCTCGATGCAGGCGATGTGCTGAGGATCGGACCGCCCTCGGGCGGGATGTATGGCTATCTCGGGTCGCGGGGCGGTTTTGAGGTCGCGCCGGTTCTGGACAGTGCCGCGACGGACACGCTGGCGCATCTTGGTCCCGCCCCGCTGACTGCCGGAGGCTGGGTCGGGCTGGCCCGGGCGCGCGCCGATGCGATTGCGCCGCCGCTTGACCCGCCATCTCTGCCGCAGCCCGGCGATGTGGTCGAGATCGACGTGGTGATGGGTCCGCGCGCCGATTGGTTTCCGCCCGAGATCCGCTCCCGCCTGACCGATCAGGACTGGACCGTCACCCAGCAATCGAGCCGCATCGGCAAGCGGTTGGAGGGCGAGGCGCCGCTGATCCGCGATGACAGCACCGAACTGCCCAGCGAGGCCACGCTGACCGGCGCCATCCAGGTCCCGCATTCCGGCCAGCCGGTTCTGTTCCTCGCGGATCACCCGCTGACCGGCGGCTATCCGGTCATCGCCGTGGTCGCCGCCCATCATCTCGATCTTGCGGCGCAGCTGCCGCCCGGCGCCAAGCTCCGTTTCCGCGCGCTTGCGCCCTTCGCCCCGATCATTCCCAGCCAGGAAGAAGACCAGTCATGAAGAAGATCCTCATCGCCAACCGGGCCGAAATCGCGCTGCGCGTCATCCGCGCCTGCCGCGATTATGGCGTCGGCGCGGTCGCGGTCTATGCCGATCCGGATGCCGATCTGCCCTATGTGCGGCTCGCCGATGAAGCCTATGCGCTGGAGGGCAGCACGCCCGCAGAGACCTATCTGAACATCGAGTCGCTGCTGGAAATCGCGCGGCGCTCGGGTGCGGATGCGGTGCATCCCGGCTACGGGTTCCTGTCCGAAAGCGCCGAATTCGCCCGCGCGGTGCAGCAGGCGGGGCTGATCTGGATCGGGCCGGGGGCCGAGGCAATTTCGCGGCTTGGCGACAAGATCGCCGCCCGCGCCATCGCGCGAGAGGTCGGCGCACCGCTTGCGCCCGGCACGGACGGGCCGGTCTCGGATGCCGCCGAGATCCGCGACTTCGTGGCCGAGCACGGGCTGCCGGTGGCAATCAAGGCCTCTGCCGGCGGTGGCGGGCGCGGCATGAGGGTCGCGCGCGAGGATGCCGAAATCGAAGAGCTTTTTGCCGCCGCCGCGAACGAAGCCCGCACCGCCTTCGGCAATGGCGATTGCTATGTGGAACGCTTCCTCGACCGTCCGCGCCATGTCGAGGCGCAGGTGATCGCAGACACCCATGGCAATGTCGCGGTGGTCGGTCTGCGGGATTGTTCGCTACAGCGCCGCAATCAGAAGCTGGTCGAAGAGGCGCCGGCGCCCTTCCTGCCCGACGGCATGGCCGAGCGGATCGAGACCGCCGCGCGCGATATCTGCAAGGCGGCGGGCTATACCGGGGCCGGCACGGTCGAGTTCCTGCTGGGCGCGGATGGGCTGCTGACCTTTCTCGAGGTGAATACGCGGTTGCAGGTCGAGCATCCGGTGACGGAAGAAACTTCGGGGCTGGATCTGGTGGTCGAACAGCTGCGCATCGCCGATGGGGCGCGGCTTTCGATCGACGCGATGCCAAGGCCGCGCTGCCATGCGATCGAGTTTCGCATCAACGCCGAAGACCCCGGACGGGGCTTCCTGCCGACTCCGGGACGGATCACCCGTTTCGAGCCGCCAGCCGGGCCGGGGGTGCGACTGGATAGCGGCGTCGGCGCGGGCGACAGCGTTGCCGGGCAGTTCGACAGCCTCATGGCCAAGCTGATCGTGACCGGCCCCACGCGAGAGATCGCCATCGCCCGCGCCCGCCGTGCTCTGGTGGAATTCCGCATCGAGGGGGTGGCGTCGGTCTTGCCGTTTGCGCGCGCCGTGCTCGCGGCAGAGGACTTCAACGGCAGCGGCGATTTCGCCGTGCATACACGCTGGATCGAGACCGGTTTCGCCGCTGAGCTGGAGGCGGCGCTGCGGGTCGAGCCGGCGCCCGAAACCGTGCTGCGCCTGCCGGTCGACATCGACGGGCAGCGCCGGGATATCGGTCTGTCCGGTGCGGCGCTCGCGCGATTGGCCACAGCAGTCGGCGCCCGCGCAGCGCAAGGCGGAACCGGGCCGCAGCCTCCTGATCGCGCCCAAAGCAATGATGGCCGCGAGGGGCTGCGCGCGCCGGTCGCCGGCACGCTGAGCGCATGGAAGGTCTCGGATGGCGACAAGGTCGAGAGCGGCCAGACCGTCGCCGTGATGGAGGCGATGAAGATGGAGATGAGCATCACCGCCGATCGCGCCGGCATTATCCGGCAGAAGGTCGAGCCAGGCGAGCAATTGGCCGAGGGGGATTTGCTGGCCGATTGGGACTGAGAGGTCGCCGCCGATGCCAGGCCAGCAGGCGGTGCCGCGATCCCGCCCCTCATGCAAGCGTGATGTGTTGCCGCCGCGCCCGGCATCGACAAGCCGTTCTTTTTGACGAAACATGCCGCCGCGCCGCCATTCGCGCCGCAGCACGCTGTCGATCCGCCCCGAGACGAGGCCCGCATGACCGATCCGAACCCGCAGACCGAACGCGCCGGTGACCGCTATGCGCGGGAGTTGGAACGCCATCTGGACTGGCTGGACAGCTTCACCTCGACAGCACTTGGCGTCCTGGCCTCGGCCTCCGGGATCTATACCTATCTCGGGGTGCGCACTCTGCTGGACGATCCCGGGCTGTGGACGACTTTCGCGGCGCTTGCCTATTCTATCGCGGTATCGGTCGGTATCTTCGTCTTCTGGTCCTATCTGCTGAGGCTGCTGCCTGCGGTGCGCGGCGCGGCCTCGCGGCTCGGGCTGTTTCTGGCCATGGCGCTTGGCTGCGTGGCAATCGTTGCCATGTCCTCGTGGCTGAACGCGGCGGCGCTTGCTGGCGGCGCGGCGGTGGAAACCCATATGGCGACGACGATCCAGCACTATCAGGCCTCGCTGGAGCGCGCCCATTCCAACGCCGTCGCCGGGCAGTCGCTGTCACGCGACGTGGCAAGGGTGCGGCAGAGCTTCGACGACCTGTCCGAACAGGAGGCCGGCGGCACCTTGTCCGGCTTTTCCGGGCGCGGCGCGGTGTTCCGGGTGCTGACCCAGAAAGGCGCCGAGCTGGAGGCTCTGGAGACTCAGCTCACCGAGGTCGGTGATCCCATCGAGACCACTTTCGCTCAGGGTAACGACATCCTGTCGCAGATGCGCAGCACCACGGTCGGGCCGGGCGCACTTTCCGAGCGCACCGTGCAGTTCTCGGAAGACGCGGTGGAGCTGGCCGGGCTGATCACGCAGCTGCGCCAGCTGAACCCGGCCCCATTGGTCTCACGGGCGGCGCGGGATCTCTCCGATGCGGTGGTGCTGCCGGAACTCGACGGCTCGACCGCGGCCGTCCAGCAGGGGCAATCCAGCACGATCAACTCGGTGCTGACACTGGTAGAGCAGCGCGCGGGCACGCTGGCCAATGCCGCCGCCGAGGTCGAGGCGCTGCCGCCGCCCGACGAGGCGATCTATACACCGATGTCGGCGGCGGATGCAGTGATCGTCTATGCGGGGAATTTCGTGCCGGCCTGGGCGGGGGCGATTTCCATCGACCTGCTGCCGGCGGTGCTGGTCTTCATCATCATGGTCATACAGGCCGCGATCCGGTCCGGGCGCGGGGTGCATCACAGCGACGACCGCATGACGGTGGGCGAACTTCGCGCAGCTCTCGCCGCCGCCGAGATTCTGCGCGAATATGACGAGCATCCGGTCCAGCCGATCCGCCACGCGACCGGCCCGGCCGAGTATCGCAGCCCGCCCTGGCAGTCCCCGACCGCGCCGAAAAACGGCCGCGGCACCGCGCCTGACGCCGCGATTGACGACGAGGCCGCCGATGGCCGCCCCACGGGGACGGAGCGCTGAGGGTGAGGGTGCTCAACTCTCCCCGCGCGGCGATCCGGGCGGTGCTGCTCTCGCAGGTGCTGCTCGCCGGGGCCATTGTCTGGATGGATCTTCGAACCAACCCCGGCACGGCGGCGCCCGGGCTGTTCTCGCCGCCCAGCGACGGGCCGAGCGTCCGGCCCTATCGCCGCGACCTGCGCCCTGCCGAGCCGGGCGCACCCGCCATGCGCCCGATGCCGTCAGAGCTGGAGTTCGAGATCGCGGATGGCGCGATCCGCCTGTCGGGCCAGATCGCAGGCGGCGACGCGGATCGTTTTGCGACATGGCTGGACGAGACCCGCCCGGCGGAGCGTTTGGTCTGGCTCGACTCCTCTGGCGGGTCGGTGGCAGACGCGCTGGCCATTGGCCGGACCATACGCGCCGCCAGGATGGACACCGAGGTCGCGGACGGCTCTGTCTGTCTCTCGGCCTGTCCCTATGTCTTGGCAGGCGGGGTGAATCGCCGGGCAAGCGAGGGCGCGGTGGTCGGGGTGCATCAGCATTTCTTCGGAAAGAACACCATCCTGCCCGCCTTCATGGCGGTGCGCGACGTGCAACGGGCTCAGGCCAGCGTGATGGATTACCTTGACGAGATGGGCGTCGATCTGCGGCTGATGAGCTATGCGCTGCGCACGCCGCCCGAAGAGATCCATATCCTCGACGCCGACCGGCTGGCAGAGTTCGCGCTGACGAATGACAGCGAGAGCTAGGCGTGAACGGTCCGAAAGCTTTTGCGCTGATCCCTTGATCCCAAAAGAAAGGCCCGGCATTCGATCCGGGCCCTTCACGATCAGCGAACCGTCGCTTACCAGCTGGTCAGCACCGCGCCCTCGTATTTCTCGTCGATGAAGGCTTTCACTTCGTCAGATTGATAGGCCTCGACAAGCTGGCTGACCCATGGCGCATCCTCGTCGCCTTCGCGCACCACGATGATGTTCACATAGGGGCTGTCGGCCTTTTCCATGGCGATGGAATCGTCCTTCGGGCTCAGGCCCGAGGCAAGCGCGTAGTTGGTGTTGATGATCGCGATATCGGCGTCGGCCAGGGCTCGGGGAAGCTGCGCAGCGTCAAGCTCCAGGAACTCCAACCCCTTTTCGTTCTCGGTGATGTCAAGCACGCTCGGCACCAGACCCGTATCCTCGGCCAGCGAGATCAGCCCCAATTCCTGCAACAGCAGCAGCGCCCGGCCGCCATTGGTCGGATCGTTCGGGATCGCCACCTGCGCGCCTTCGGGCAGCTCGGCCATATCCTCGATCTCGTCGGAATAGATGCCCATCGGGGTGGTGATGGTCGTCGCCACCTCGACCAGCTCGAAGCCGCGATCCTTGATCTGGTTTTCCAGATAGGGCCGATGCTGGAAGCTGTTGGCGTTCAGGTCGCCGTCATTCAGCGCCTGGTTCGGCACGACGTAATCGGAAAACTCGACCACGTCGATATTCAGCCCCATCGGCTCGGCGATCTTGGCGACTTCTTCCATGATCTCGGCATGTTCGCCGGGCGAGACACCGACGCGGATATCCTCGGCCATGGCGGCGCTTGCCAGCGCCAGGGCGGAAACGAAAGTCGTGAGACGAAGCATATTGACCTCTCTTCGTTGAAAATTAGTTGCCGCGATTGCGCGGCGCGCGCTTGTCGACCAGCCGGGCGATCCATTCGCCGACGGATTGGACAAGCTGAACCATGACGATCAGGATGATGACCACGGCCAGCATCACATCGGGCATGAAGCGCTGATAGCCATAGCGGATGCCCAGATCGCCCAGACCCTCTCCGCCGACCGCGCCGACCATGGCGGAATAGCCGATCAGACTGACTACGGCCAGCGTCAGGCCCAGAACCACGCCGGGCATCGCCTCGCGGATCAGCACCTTGCGGATGATCTGGAACGGGGTGGCGCCCATGGCGCGGGCGGCCTCGATCAGCCCGGCATCGACCTCGCGGATGGCATTCTCGACCAGCCGGGCGATAAAGGGGATGGCGGCGATGGTCAGCGGCACGATCGCCGCCGTGGTCCCGATCGAGGTGCCCGCGATCCAGCGGGTGAAGGGGATGATCGCCACCACCAGAATGATGAACGGGATCGAGCGGGCGGCATTCACCACCAGCCCAAGCGCCTTGTTCCACAACGGCGCGGACATGAGCTCGCCCCGCTGCGAGGTGGCCAGAAAAACACCCAGAGGCAGTCCGAACACCGTGCCCAGGATCGCCGAGACGGCGACCATATACAGCGTCTGCAAGGTCGCGTCGTAAAGCAGGCCGATCAGATTAGCGGACATAGCCCATCACCTCCGTCATCAGACCGTGACGCTCCAGAAAGCCGCGCGCCTCGGCACCCTTCGCGGCATCGACCGAGATCAGCAGATTGCCGAAAGGTTGCGTGCCGATTTCCTCGACCGCCCCGGCAAGGATATTCGCCGCCACCCCGATGTCCGAGGCCAGCCGCGCCAGCATCGGATCGGTAGCATGCGCACCCGAGAAGGTGACGCGAATGATCTCCTGCGCTGCACCCTCGGGACGGCTGTCCTGCAACCGGGCGGAGATGAAGCCGGGCAAATTGATGCCGGTGACACCCGACAGGAAGCTGCGCGTCGTGGGGTGTTGCGGGCTGACAAAGACGTCATGGGTCGGCCCTGCCTCGACGATGCGCCCGCCATCGATCACCGCCATGTCGCTGGCGATGTCGCGCACGACGCCCATCTCATGGGTAATCAGCAGGATGGTCAGCCCGAGATCGCGGTTGATGTCGCGAAGCAGCGCCAGCACCGTCTGCGTGGTTTCGGGATCCAGTGCCGAGGTCGCCTCGTCCGAGAGCAGCACCTTGGGCCGGGTCGCCAAGGCGCGGGCGATACCGACGCGCTGTTTCTGCCCGCCCGAAAGCTCTGCCGGATAGCGCTTCGCCTGCGCCTCCAGCCCGACGCGCGCGATCAGGTCATTGACGCGTGTGCGGATCTCGGCCGCTTCAATGCCCGCGATTTCCAGCGGCAGGGCGATATTGCCATAGACCGTCCGTGAGGCGAGCAGATTGAAATGCTGGAAGATCATCCCGACATCGCGCCGGATGTTGCGCAGCGCCGCGCCCCTTGCGCGCCCAACATCATGCCCGCCGACAGTGACGGTCCCCGCGGTCGGGCGTTCCAGCCCGTTGACCATGCGCAGCAGCGTCGATTTGCCCGCCCCTGAGCGGCCGATGATCCCGCAGATCGCGCCGGGCCGCACCTCGAGCGACACATCGCTCAGCGCCACGACGCGGCCCTTGCCCTCGGCGTCGAAGGCTTTTTCGACCGCATCGAAGCGAATGGCGGCGCCGGTATGGGTCGAGTCTGTCATGCGAACGGCATCTTCCTGTGATCGCCGGGCGGCGTATCCCGATTCAGAACGGAAAGGCAAGCGGCACGGGCGCGCGGAGGGCGAAGAAGAACAGTGTTTTGCTGCGGTGCGGCGCGAGGAAAAGGCGTTTCGCGCGCGGTGAGATCGTCATGATAACAGGCCGATGCCGCAGCCCGGATCATGGGCGACGTTCCAGCGCGCCGCGCATGTCGCGGCGCTCAACCCGCTGCGGATGGTCATTGACTCAGCTCGGTCGCGCGGCTCAATCTGTCGATCTGCGCGGCCCGGCGGGCAGGGCGGCGCCGTATCGCGTCCCTGCTTCTTGCGCGTGCAGGATTCTGCCATATCTGGTATTCTCGCCCCCAGCCAACCACCCTGGATAGCCCATCATGACCCGCTTCGCTGCCCCCATCGCCGAACAGATATGGGAAATGAAATACCAGCTCCGAGATGCAGAGGGGCAGCCCATCGACCTCTCGGTCGAGGATAGCTGGCGCCGCGTCGCGCGCGATCTCGCGCGGGTCGAGACCGACCATGCCGCATGGGAGGATCGCTTTTATGCCGCGCTAGAGGATTTCAAGTTTCTGCCGGCGGGCCGGATCCTCGCCGGAGCCGGGACGGGCAGGGCGGTGACGCTGTTCAACTGCTTCGTCATGGGCACGATCCCCGACAGCATGGGCGGGATCTTCGACATGCTGAAAGAGGCCGCGTTGACCATGCAGCAGGGCGGCGGGATCGGCTATGACTTCTCGACCATCCGGCCCAAGGGTGCGTCGGTGCAGGGTGTCGCGGCGGATGCTTCGGGGCCGCTGAGCTTCATGGATGTCTGGGACGCGATGTGTCGCACGATCATGTCGGCGGGCTCTCGTCGCGGGGCGATGATGGCGACGATGCGCTGCGATCATCCCGATATAGAGGCGTTCATCGAAGCCAAGCAGGACAGCGCGCGGCTGCGCATGTTCAACCTGTCGGTGCTGGTCACCGATGATTTCATGGAGGCTGTGAAGAGCGACGAGAGCTGGGATCTGGTCTTTGGCGGCAAAGTCTATCACACGGTGCAGGCTCGCGATCTGTGGAACCGGATCATGCGGGCGACCTATGATTATGCCGAACCGGGCGTCATTTTCATCGACCGGATCAACCAGGCCGACAACCTGCACTATGCCGAGACCATATCCGCGACCAATCCCTGCGGCGAGCAGCCTTTGCCGCCCTATGGGGCATGTCTGCTCGGTTCGGTCAATCTCGCCCGGCTGGTCAGCGACCCCTTCACCGATGCCGCGCGTCTGGATGCCGATGCGCTTGACGAGCTTGTGCGCACCGCGATCCGGATGATGGACAATGTCGTCGATGCCTCGCGCTTCCCGCTTGAGGCGCAGGCCGCCGAGGCGCAGGCCAAGCGGCGGATCGGGCTTGGCGTTACGGGACTTGCCGATGCGCTTCTGATGCTGGGGCTGCGCTATGGCGCCCCCGATGCGGTGGCGCAGACCCGCGACTGGATGAAGGCTATCGCCCGCTCGGCCTACCTCGCCTCGGTCGATCTCGCGAAAGAGAAAGGCGCCTTTCCGCTTTTCGACGCGGACGCGTTTCTGCAATCCGGCTTCATGCAGCGCATGGATGAGGATGTGCGTGACGCCGTGGCCCGGCACGGTATCCGCAACGCGCTGCTGACCTCCATCGCGCCAACCGGGACGATCAGCCTCTATGCCGGCAATGTTTCTTCGGGAATCGAGCCTGTCTTCGCCTATGCCTATAAGCGCAAGGTGTTGCAGAAAGACGGCTCGCGCAGCGAGGAAGAGGTCGTGGACTACGCAGTCCAGATGTGGCGGGAATTGAAGGGTGACGCGCCGCTGCCCGATCATTTTGTCAATGCGCAGACCCTCGCACCTGCCGATCATGTCGCCATGCAGGCGGCGGCGCAGGAATGGGTGGACAGCTCGATTTCCAAGACCATCAACTGCCCTGAGGATATCTCTTTCGAGGATTTCAAGGATGTCTATCTCTCGGCCTGGGATCTGGGCTGCAAGGGCTGCACAACCTATCGTCCGAACGATGTGACGGGCAGCGTGCTGTCTGTCAGCGAGGCGTCCGAAGATGCACCCGAGGCGGATCGGGGGGCGGAGGTGGTCTATCTGACCGAACCGCTCGACCGCCCGGCGGCGCTGGAAGGGGCGACCTACAAGCTCAAATGGCCGGGCAGTGAGCATGCGATCTATATTACCGTCAACGACATCGTTCAGGCG
Organism: Paracoccus sediminicola; assembly: GCF_027912835.1. Lineage (NCBI taxonomy): Bacteria > Pseudomonadati > Pseudomonadota > Alphaproteobacteria > Rhodobacterales > Paracoccaceae > Paracoccus > Paracoccus sediminicola. The sequence continues at coordinate 2,303,263 of NZ_CP115768.1, read as the reverse complement.
GGACACCGGCGGCCCTTCGAGGTGTTCATCAACTCGAAGAACATGGAGCATTTCGCCTGGACGGTTGCGCTGACGCGGATGATCTCGGCGGTTTTCCGGCGCGGCGGCGAAGTGAGTTTCGTCGTCGAAGAGCTGAAAGCCGTGTTCGATCCGCGCGGCGGGGCCTGGTTGCAGGGGAAATACGTGCCCTCGATCCTCGCCGCGATCGGCGGGGTGATCGAGCAGCACATGATCGCGACCGGGTTTCTCGCCGGCGAGGGGATGGGGCTGAAATCGGACCCTCAGGCCGATGTGGTGGCTATCGGAGAGCGTCCCCGCGGCCCCGCCTGTCCGAGCTGTGGGCAATACGGGATGCGGATGATCGAAGGCTGCATGACCTGCCCAAGCTGCGGTCATTCGAAATGCGGCTAGGGCTCAATCCGTTCGGGTAAATCGGCAAACCGCCCGGCGCCGCCGGGGGCTAAGCGGCGCGCAGCGAGCGAACTGGGAGAGGCCGGAAAAATCCTATCAAACTCCGCAGTTGCCGCAGCGGCGCGGTAGAGACATGATAGGAGATCATGAGCGCCCGGGACGATATCGCGACACTGCTTCTCGATGAAGCCAACCCTGCCATTGTGCGAATGGCGCGGGCGCTGGGGCGGCTGCGCTCGACGATCAGCGTGATGAACATCTGCGCCCATCCCGGCGATGAATGCAGCGGATTTCTGGCATGGCTGCGTCATGGCATGGGGATGCGCGTTGCGATTGCCTGCGCGACGCGGGGCGAGGGCGGGCAGAACCTGCTCGGCCCGGAGCGGGGCGATGCGCTTGGCCTGCTGCGCACCGCCGAGATGCAGGACGCGGCGAAGGTGCTGGACGCGCATCTGTTCTGGCTCGGTTTCGGTATGTCCGACCCGGTGCATGATTTCGGCTTCTCCAAGGACGGAGATGACACGCTGCGCCGCTGGAAGGGCGATCTGGTCATCCGCCGCCTGGCCGGTGCCTATCGCATTCAGCGCCCCGATATCGTCGTGCCGAGCTTTCTGGACGTTCCGGGCCAGCACGGTCATCACCGCGCCATGACAATCGCCACCCGCGAAGCGATTTCGCTGGCTGCCGATCCGGGGGCCGATCTGGGTGAAGTGCCGGGTTGGGACCGTCCGGCGTGGCAGGTTGCGAAGCTGTATCTTCCCGCGTGGGAGGCTGCGGGCGATCAGCAGTCAGACGGGGCATCGGTGCCCGAGGCAACGGTTGTCGCGCGGGCGGATGCCCTCGATCCGATCAGTGGCGCGCCCTATGACAGAATCGGAGAATGGTCGCGCCGCCGCCATGCCACGCAGGGGCTGGGAACGTGGCCCGACCCGCCTCGGCGTGAATGGCCGCTGCACCTGCCGGGCGGCGGACCCGAGGAGGCGATCACCGACGGTCTTCCCCATGATCTTCGCAGCCTGGCTGCCGATTGCGTGGATCTTCCGGGGCTGACGCGGGTTGCCGATCAGCTGGATCTCGCGATTGCCGCCTTCCCGGACAGCAAGGCCGTCGTCCCGCCTCTCATCCGCGCCTATGAAAGTCTGCATGAGGCCGAGCAGCAGATGACGGCGAGCTGCGCCGCGCTTCACGCCCATCGCATCGCGCGCAAGAAACACGAGGTGGCCCTTGCCGTGTCGGTCGCGCTGGTCTTGCGGCCCCGCCTGCATATCCGCCCCCGCTTCGTGCCCGCAGGCGGTTCGGCCGAGATCGAGCTGGCCTCTGAACCGGTCGAAGGGGTCCGGTTTGCCGGGGTCGAGTACCATATTCCACAGGGCTGTTCGCTGAATGGAAGCAGTCTGACCGTCGCAAAAAGCGCCAAGCCGACCCAAAGCCTGGCCGTGCCCTGGTCGCCGCTCGGAGATCAGGCGGTGCTTCGCGCGGATGTCAGCTTTGACATGTTCGGACAGCGGCTCACCGTGCCGGTGGTGCCGAAATACGATCTGAGAATCATGCCGCCGGAAACGGTCGAGGCTTTGCCTCGCAGGATCGTGCTGACACCGGATCACCGCGAGGCCTGGGTCCGGCTGAGTCGGCAGACGGCGCGGATGTCCCGTGCCTCGGGGTTGGAAATTGCGCAGCATGGCGAGCATGTTTCGCTGAGCTGGCCTGCAACCGCCCCGCCCGGGAAACAGGCTCTGCGGTTGCGGATTGCGGACGGTAAGCCAGCGTTTAGCGCGGTGCCGACTGCCCTGCCCGATCGCGGCGAGGAAAGGCTTGTGACCCCTGCGCTGATTACGGTGCTGTCTGTCGACACCGCGCCGATCTCGGGACGGATCGGTCTGATCTCGGGGTCGGATCACAGCGGGAAATGGCTGGACCGGCTCGGTGCCGATATGACCTTGCTGCGTGGGCCGGATGCGGCCAGCCTGGCGCGGTTCGACACGGTGGTCATCGGCAGCATGGCGCTCGCGGACGAAAAGATTGATCGCGATGCCATGCAGCATTTCGTTGAGCGCGGTGGTAATCTCCTATGTTTCTCTCAACGGGCTGACCTTGGTTGGGATGAGGGACGCAGTGCGCCGCTCTCGATCCGTCTCGCCATGACCCCGATAAGATTCCGTGCAACCGATCCCTCGGCAGAGGTCGAGGTTCTGGCGACAGACCACCCGCTGCTCTGCGGTCCGAACCGGGTCGGGCCCGAGGACTGGCAAGGCTGGGTCCAGCATCGCAGCCTGGGCTTTGCCGTGGCGTGGGACGACGCCTTTCGCCCGCTGATTGCGCTGTCGGAAGATAATGGGAGACAGCACCGCGGCGCACTGCTGAGTGCGCAGATCGGGGCCGGGCGCTTCACCTATTGCGCATTATCTCTGCCAGAGCAGATGGATGCGCTCGTCTCCGGCGCGTTCAGACTGTTCGTCAATCTGGTTGCGCCGGTCGCTGCGGGGCGGGGGGGGTAGGTTTCGCCATGAGCGCGCCGCCTCAGACCAGCTTTTCACGTTGCATGAAGCTGCGCAGTTTCGCCTGCTGAGCGTCGGTCAGCGGCCAGGCCGAGGGCGGTCGGGTCGGTCCGCAATCCCGGCCCATCATCTGCAATGCGGATTTCACGCCGGTCACATTCGTGCCGTTCATCTCTTCGGCGCGGATATCCTCGAAATCGCGCATCCCGGCGATCAGCCGGTTGGCCTCGCTGTAGTCTCCCGCCTCAAGCGCTGCGTGGATCGCCATAGAGCGTTCCGGCCAGACATTGATGAGCCCCGAGGTGAATCCCCGCGCGCCGACTGCATAGAAGCTGGGCGCCCAGATTTCGGCAAGCCCGCCGACCCAGATGATGGCCGGATCGCAGGCGGCCTTGGCCTCGGCAAGCTTCATCGGATTCGGCGTGGCCCATTTCACGCCCTTCACGCCGGGCACCGCACAGAGATCGGCAATCGCCTGCGTGCCGATTGCATCGTTGCGCAGATAGAGCATCATCGGCAGCCCGCCCGAGGCATCGTTGATTGCGTGCAGGTAATCGACCACACCGCGCGGTGCGACGAAAGGGTCGGGCGGCTGATGCACCATCAAGGCCGTCGCACCGGCCTCCGCCGACATCGTCGCCAGACGTGTCGCGTCGCGAAGCCCGCGCCCGACACCGGCCAGCACAGGCGCGCGGTCCCCGACCATTTCGCAGACCGCCCGCGCCATGTCGCAGGCTTCATCGGTGGTCAGCGCGTAGAACTCGCCGGTATTTCCGTTGACGACCGGCATATGCAGCCCCGCGCTCAACGCGTGGTCGATGATCGGGGACAGCCGGTCGGGCGCGATTTCTCCGGTCTCGTCATAGGGCGTGACGAGGATACCGGAAATCCCGGTCAGAGCCGCATCGAGTGAGAGTGACATATCATGCTCCTGCGTCCCGGCGGGGCCGGGCGATTCCTTTGTTCCTGAGTGAAATGGAGGATGGCGTCGGGCAACATAAAAGTCAATTTTATTTGCAAATAGCGCCGGCGCTTGAGCTGTCTTGTGGCTTATCTGGCTAGTCTTACCGCAAAATATAGTCGAACTTGAACGGGCTGGCCCTGGAGGCATAGCGCATTTGTTATTAAAACTGACCTGCGTTACATCAGTGAGGGGGCCCTCATCGTCCCTCGTCGATGATACGGTTCCGAACGCTGGTGAGGTGATAACCCATATACAGCTTGGCCATTTCTGCGTCCCCCGCGCTGATTGCGCTGCAAATATCGCGATGCTCCTGCAACACTTTCTCGCGTCGGTATTTCGAGCGTTTGCCGGTGATGCTCAGCGCGATGCGCATCGTGCCCATCATGTCGGGGCGCAGGAACAGCAGCTGCTTTTCGAAAAGGTCGTTACCCGTCGCCCGCGCAATCTCCAGGTGGAACTGGAAATCCGCCTCGAGCCCGCTTTCTCCACCGCGCATGGTTTCCTCCATCGCGATGAGCGCATGCTCGATGCGCCGGCGATGGGTCTGGTCGATGCGCAGCGCTGCCAGGCGCGCGGCCTCGACCTCTAGCCCGCGCCGCACCTCATAGGCGCGCATATACTGCGCGATGCGGGCGCCATCGGTATAATGCGCCATTTCATGCGGGGGCAGGCGGCGCACGAAGGTGCCAGAGCCGCGGCGCGCGTCGATTAGCCCATCATTGGTCAGATGCTGCAATGCCTCGCGCACGACGGGGCGGGACACGTCGAAGCTGGCCGAGAGATCCTTTTCCGTCGGCAGCCGGTCGCCGACCTTGTATTGCCCGGTCGAGAGCTGAAGCAGGATCTGGGCATAGATCTCATCCGCGAGGCGGCGCTTGCGCAGCGGGGCGGCGGAAACGCCGATGTCGGGGAGTGCGGGCGGGGAGTTCATGCGCGAGCCCTTGGGTGGAGTTGTCAATAAGTAAGCGCGCGCGCGACGAATTTGTCAATTGAAACCGGAGCAGGCCCTTGGCGCGGCGGCCTCTTCAGGCTGACTGCCGGCGCACCAGGCGGAACCCGACATCTATCGTCGCTGGCCCGGCCTGACCGTTGCCGAACCGTTCAAGCAGAGCGCTCGCCGCCGCCTTGCCAAGCGCGTCCCGATCCACGCGGATCGTGGTCATGGCCGGATGGGTGCTCTCGGCGAAGACCTGATCGCCGAAACCGATCACCGCGATATCTTCGGGCACGCGAAGCCCGCGCGCCATCGCCTCGGTCAGGATGCCATGCGCATATTGGTCCGAGCTGCAAAACACCACGCCCGCCATGAAGCCCTGCCGGTCAATCAGATCGGCAAGCGCGGCGCGGCCTTGTCCCAGTGTCGCGGTGCCGGCGGGGTAGTCGAAACGGCAGGGCGCCGGTCCGCCCATCGCGGCAAAGCGCTGGATGAACGCATCGCGACGCCGCATGGCCCGCACATCTCCGGCAGTGACGGTCGCGGCGCGCGCATAACCCGCTTCCTGCGCAAATTCCGCCGCGAAGCGTCCGACCTCGGCATGAGAAAACCCGACGCAGCAATCGATCGGGGTCTCGGTGATGTCCCAGACCTCGACGACGGGGATGCCGGCGGCGATCAGCATGCGCCGCGCATCGGGGCTGTGATGGATGCCGGTCAACAGCATGCCGTCCGGGCGGCGGGCGAGATGCGTGGCGATGACCTCTTGCTCCTGCGCGAGATCGAAACCGATCTCCGAGGTCATCAGCTGATAGCCATGCTGCCGCATCAGATCGGCGAAACCGTGCAGCAGGCTTGAATAGACGATATTGGTAATCGACGGCACCAGCGCCGTGACAAGGTTGCTCTTGCGCGAGGCGAGCGCTCCGGCGACGGCATTCGGGACATAGCCGGTGGCCTCGATCGCCTCGTGAATCCGGCGCAGCGTGTCGGGCGACACTTTCGACGGATCGGACAGCGCCCGCGAGACGGTGACCTGCGACACCCCGGCCATGCGGCCCACGGTGGTCATGGTGACCACACCCTTGCCGCTTCCGCGGTAATTGCCGGGTCTGCTTCGCGGTTTCATATCACGGGTATGGCGGGCCGACGCCCGGCCCGCAAGCCTCGTCACCCGCGCGCCGCGGCGGCGGCTGCGCGCTCGCGCGATTTGCGCCGCGCCAGCAGGGCCGACCCGATCACCGATCCCGCGATCAGCACCCAGAGCAGCATGGCGATCCAGCTTTTCGTGAAGAAGATTCCAAGCGTGCCGAAGCTTTCCAGCGATTTCACGAAGTAGATCTCTGCCGAGGGTCCGAGGATGAAGCCGATGATGAACGGCGCGACCTCCAGCCGCAGCTTGACCATGAGCCAGCCGAAGATGCCGAAGATCAGCAATGTCCAGACATCGAACATGATGCCGTAATTGATCGTATAGGCCCCGATCACGCACATCATCAGGATGACCGGGAACAGGATATGTTTCGGCACCGCCACGACCATGGCCAGCCAGCGAATGGCGAAATACATGATCGCGAACATGAAAATATTGGCGATCAGCATGGCGACGATCATCGAATCCCACGTCATCGGGTTGTTGCCGATGAATAGCGGTCCGACCTGGACGCCTTGCAGGGTGAAGGCACCGATCAGCAGCGCTGTCGTCGCATCGCCCGGAATCCCGAGCGACAGCAGCGGCACCATCGCGCCTCCGGTCAGCCCGTTATTGCCTGCTTCCGAGGCCATGATCCCGGCCGGATTGCCCTTGCCGAAACTGTCCGGTTCTTTCGAGGCGGTCTTTGTCGCGGTGTAAGACAGGATCGACGCGGCCGAGCCGCCGACGCCGGGCAGGATGCCGACGAAGGTCCCGATGCCGGAGGAACGCAGCAGGTTCACGATCTGCCCCTTGAAGACCGACAGTGAAAAGCGGGAATGCTCGCCCACCTTGATATCGTCGAGGCTTTGCCCCCGTGGCATGCCCTGTTCGGCGCCCTCCAGGATCGTGGCCAGACCGAACAGCCCGATCAGAACGGGCAGCAGCGAGAACCCATATTCCAGCCAATATTCGGTCCCCGGCGGGATCAAGCGATATTGCCCATTGCCGCCATCAGTCACGTCATAGACGCCGATCAGGCTGATGAAGATGCCGAGGAAACCGGAAAAGATCCCCAGCAACATATTCTCGGACAGCGCCGCCATGACGGTCAGCGCGAAAAGGATGATGAGGAATTTCTCGACATAGGAGAACGCGATGGCGAACTCGGCCAGTGCCGGAGCAAAGAAGAACAGCGCCAGCAGCGACACGATCCCGCCCACGAAAGAGGCGACGACGCCGATGCGCAGGGCCTTTTCACCCTCGCCTTTCCGCGCCATCGGATAGCCGTCGAAGGTGGTGGTGATCGAGGAGGGCGTGCCGGGAATGCCCAGAAGGATTGCCGGGACCAGCCCGCCCGAGATCCCCCCGACATACAGCCCCAACAGCAGCGCCAGCCCGTTATCGAGGCCAAGCGAATAGGTCAGCGGCAGGCACACCGCGACCGCCATGGTGGCTGTCATGCCGGGGATGGCGCCGAAGATGATGCCGACCAGAGTGCCCGCGAAGATCAGGAACACATATATCGGCGAGATGAATTCGAAAACGGCCATGACCGCGGCTCCTTATGGCAGGGTCAGCGCGAAGACATAGGTGAAAAGCCACCAGACCAGCGTCGGTGCGACGACCGCGACGATCATTGCCGGAATCAGGCTTCGCCCGTTGCGTTCGTGCATGTAGAGGATGCTTGTCAACGCGACGAAGGGGATGGAGCAGATCAGGAAGCCCAGCCCCGTATTCGGCCAGATATTTCCGACCGGCACCATCAGCAGGAAATAGATCACCGTCAGCGCGAGCGTGCCGAAGAAACGGGCCTTGTCCATATGCGCGAAAGCCCGCGACCACATTCCACCGGACCCTGCGATCGCGCGGCGATGGGTCAAGGCGATGGCCAGGCCGAGAAGCATCAGGATGACGCCGATCAGCGTCGGAAAGATGAGATGCGACCTGTCGAAATCGACGGTCACCTGCAGCAGTTCGGCCATGGTGCTCCTCCCTCCGAAATGCGGTTGGCTCACGGGTGCGGTGGTGCCGGGGCCGCCTGCCGGGCAGCCCCGGGTCGACGGGTTACTGGCTCGCGGCCTCGGTCTCACCCTCAGCCTCGGCACTGTCATCGCCGCCGCCCTCATCGCCGGATTGCAGCGATGAGATCACCTCGGCATAGGAATCGCGCTTCTCTCGCAGATGCGCCGCGCCTTCCTCCATCGGCCGGTAATCGGGGATGAAAAATGCCTCCAGCATCCGCTCGCGCAGCGCGTCGCCCTCGAAGATGGTGGCGAGCGCGGTGTCGATCGTCTCCATCTGGGCAGGGTCCATGTCCTGATTGTAAATCAGGAAGAACTCCTTATCGAAGGTGAAGGGCTCGGATTCGGTCATCGGAACCGTGGTGGCCGGTGCGGCGAATTGCAGCATGTCCTCGCGGCTGAGATTGCCCATGCCGGCCTCGGGGCCCTGTTCCAGAGCCTCCTGCGAGGCGGTGATCCAGACGAAGCGCATCGCCTTCTGATCATCTTCGGGCAGCGCGGTGAATTGCTCATTCGCCTGGATCGAACCGTTGATGACATCGGCCAGACCGTCATACATCGCCTGGTTCTTGTCGGATTGAGAGCCGGTATTGACCGGGACGATATTCTCCTCCGAGCCGGGCTGGTTCATCCGCGCGGCGTTAAGCATTGCCGAAAAGCCGATCTCGGACACGCCACCCGGCTGGATGGCGACGCGGACCCGCTCGCCATCCGCGGCGGCCTGCAACACGTCATCCATCGTCTGGTAGGGCGAGCTTTTCGGCACCAGATAGGCATTGCCGGGATTGATCGCGAGCGTCGGGCCGACGACATAGCCTTCGAACGGGTCCGGATTGCCGGGCACGCCGTAGAGATTGGCCAGATAGGACTGGTCGTGATGCAGCATGATGGTGGTGCCGCGGCTGTCGCGTCCGACGGCCTTGAACGCCTCGGACGGGCCGACCGCATCGACCTTGATATTGATGCCCAGCTCTTCAGCGAGCGCGTCGGCAATCATCGAGGATATCTGATAGGTGTCGCCGCCCGTCGAATTCGAGCCGATCACCATCCGCACATTGCGCGGCAGATCCTGCGCGGCGGCAGCGAAGGGCTGCGCGATCAGCGCGGTGGTGCAGGCCGCAGCGGCCAGAATGCTTCTGCGGGTGAATGTCATCTTAACCTCCCATGGCCGCCCAAGCCGCGACCGTCTCATGTGGTCTGCCGGAAGGCTCCCCCATTCCGGCGGCGTATGTATACGCATACATTAAAGGCAACACGAATCGGGGTTTCCTGTCAAGAATAATTAAAATCCACCTCTAGAGCGGCATATACCATTGACAGCATCGAATGGATACGCATTCATAGGGGGCACGCGCCTATCTATGGGAGGAACCGCAATGGCCCGCGAGGGAGGCAAGACATCTGAGCAGCTGAGAAGCGCCCGCTGGTTTGCGCCGGACGATCTGCGCAGCTTCGGGCACCGGTCGCGGATGATGCAGCTCGGCTATTCGGAAGAGGAATTCATTGGCAAGCCGATCATCGGCATCATGAATACCTGGTCCGAGCTGAATTCCTGCCACGGCCATTTCCCGGAGCGGGTGAAGGATGTGAAGCGCGGCGTTCTTCAGGCCGGCGGTTTCCCGGTCGAGATGCCGTCGCTCTCGGTCGATGAGAGCTTCACCAAGCCGACCTCGATGCTCTATCGCAACATGCTGGCGATGGAGACGGAAGAGATGATCCGCTCGCACCCGCTTGACGGTGTGGTGCTGATGGGCGGCTGCGACAAGACCACGCCGGGCCTGGTGATGGGCGCGATCACGGCGGGCGTGCCGTCGATCTTTCTGCCCGCCGGGCCGATGCTGCGCGGTCACTATGCTGGCAAGATCCTCGGTTCCGGCTCGGATTCGTGGAAATACTGGGACGAACGCCGCGCCGGCAATATCACCGATGAAGAGTGGCTGGGGATCCAGGGGGGCATTGCGCGCTCGGTCGGGACCTGCATGACGATGGGGACCGCCAGCACCATGACGTCGATCACCGAGGCGTTGGGCCTGTCTTTGCCCGGTGCTTCCTCGATACCGGCTGCGGATTCAGGGCACCAGCGGCTTGGCAGCGATTGCGGGCGGCGCATCGTCGAGATGGTGTGGGAGGATCTGACCCCGGACCGTATCGTCACCGAAATCTCGGTGCGCAACGCCGTGATCGTGGCGATGGCGACAGGCTGTTCGACCAACGCCGTTGTGCATCTTATCGCCATGGCGCGACGCGCAGGGGTTAACCTGACGCTTGACGATCTGGACGCGCTCAGCCGCGAAACCCCAATGATCTGCAATGTCCGGCCCTCGGGGAAAGACTATCTGATGGAGGATTTCTTCTATGCGGGTGGCCTGCGTGCGTTGATGACCCAGCTGGGCGAAAAGCTGGACCGCTCGGCGCTGACCGTGACTGGCAAGACCCTCGGTGAGGGCATCGAAGGGGCGCAGATCTATAATGACGATGTGATCCGCCCGCTGTCGAACCCGGTCTATCACGAAGGCTCGCTCGCCGTGCTGCGCGGCAATCTCTGCCCCGATGGCGCGGTCATCAAGCCGGCCGCCTGCGATCCGAAATTCTATGTTCATGAAGGCCCCGCGATTGTCTTTGACAGCTATCCCGAGATGAAGAAGGCCGTGGATGACGACGATCTGGACATCACTCCCGATCACGTGATGGTGCTGCGCAATGCAGGGCCGCAGGGCGGGCCTGGCTTCCCGGAATGGGGGATGCTGCCGATCCCGAAGGCGCTGATCAAGCAGGGCCATCGCGACATGCTGCGGATTTCGGATGCGCGCATGTCAGGCACGTCTTACGGCGCTTGCGTGCTGCATGTCGCGCCGGAGAGCTTTATCGGCGGGCCGCTGGCCTTGCTGCAAACGGGCGACACGGTGCGGCTCGACGTGCCGAACCGCCGGCTCGACATGCTGGTCGACGAGGCAGAGATCGCCCGCCGCCGCGCCGCATGGCAGCCGCCGCAGCCGCGCTTCGACCGGGGCTATGGCTGGATGTTCTCGCAACATGTCACCCAGGCTGACAAAGGTTGCGATTTCGACTATCTGCAACGGGATTTCGGCAAGCCCGCCGGAGAGCCGGATATTTTCTGAGCCGATTGCATTCACCGAATATCGAACCCGTACCATGCCGGGTTCGTTTGACCGAAGATGACCAAATCCGAGGACCAGGACATGAGTTTCAAACCCCACGGCAAACACCTGATCGCAGGCGAATGGGTCGGCAGCGATGACAGCTTTGCCTCTGAACCCGCCCACGGCCCGAGCCATGATTTCAGCGCCGGTACAGTAGGCTTGGTGAACCGCGCGGCAGAGTCCGCCGAGGACGCGTTCTGGAGCTATGGCTATTCCAGCCGGGAAGAGCGCGCGAAATTCCTCGAAGCGATTGCGGATGAGATGGAGGCCCGCGCCGATCAGATCACCGAGATCGGGACCCAGGAAACCGGCCTGCCGGAAGCGCGGTTGCAGGGCGAGCGGGGGCGCACAACGGGCCAGCTGCGCCTGTTCGCGGACCATATTCGCAAGGGCGATTATCTGGACCGCCGCCACGACAGCGCATTGCCCGACCGCGAGCCGCTGCCGCGTCCAGATCTGCGCATGATCCAGAGGCCCATCGGTCCGGTGGCGGTGTTCGGGGCGTCGAATTTCCCGCTGGCCTTTTCGACCGCGGGTGGGGACACCGCCGCCGCGCTCGCCGCCGGCTGCCCGGTGGTGGTCAAGGGCCACTCCGCCCATCCCGGCACCGGCGAGATCGTGGCTGAGGCGATCCACGCTGCCATCGAGAAGACCGGGATGCCTGCGGGTGTGTTCAGCCTGATCCAGGGCGGCAATCGCGAGGTCGGGCAGGCGCTTGTCCAGCATCCGCTGATCAAGGCGGTGGGCTTCACCGGATCTCTGGCCGGTGGCCGGGCGCTGTTCGATCTGTGCGCGCAGCGCGACGAGCCGATCCCGTTCTTCGGCGAATTGGGCAGCGTGAACCCGATGTTCGTCCTGCCCGAGGCCACAAAGGCCCGCGGCGCCGAGATCGGCAAGGGCTGGGCCGGAAGCCTCACCATGGGCGCGGGCCAGTTCTGCACCAATCCCGGCATCGCCGTGATCGGGAAAGGCGCCGAGGGCGATGCGTTCGTGAAGGCCGCAGCCGATGCGCTGAAGGAGGTCGGCCCGCAGGTGATGCTGACCGAGGGCATCGCGAAGGCCTATCGCGACGGCAAGTCCCGCTTCGACGGGCGCAACAGCGTCGAGCCAATCGTGACCACCGACAGCGCGGGCCGCGAAGCCAACCCCAATCTCTATGAAACCGACGCGCAGACCTATCTTCAGGATCACGCGCTTGGCGAGGAGGTGTTCGGCCCGCTGGGTCTGGTGATCCGCGTCGACGGCGTCGATGAGATGGTGCAGCTCGCCAAGGGATTCGAGGGTCAACTGACCGCGACGATTCATATGGATGACGGCGACACCGATGCGGCGCGCAAGCTGCTGCCGGTGCTGGAACGCAAGGCGGGCCGGGTGCTGGCGAACGGCTTTCCGACCGGCGTCGAGGTGGCCGATGCGATGGTTCACGGCGGACCTTACCCGGCCAGCACCAATTTCGGCGCGACATCCGTCGGCACGCTGTCCATCCGCCGTTTCCTGCGGCCGGTCAGCTTCCAGAACATCCCCGAGGGCGTGCTGCCCGCCGACATCGCCTGAGAGGAGGGGCGGCCATGAACATGCAAACCCGAGAAAAGCTGATGGGTGTATCTGTCGCGACGCTGGCCACGGCGCTGTATAAGCGCGGTCTGCGGAACCAGGTCATTCAGGGCGTCCACCCTGTCGGCTGGAAAGGGCGCAACATGGTCGGCCCCGCCTTCACCCTGCGCTACATGCCCGCACGTGAGGACCGTAACACGCTGGCCGCGTTCCGCAGCCCGGAGCATCCGCAGCGCGTCGCGATCGAGACCTGTCCCGAGGGGTCGGTTCTGGTCATGGACAGCCGCAAACAGGCCAATGCCGCATCCGCCGGGGATATCCTCATCACCCGGCTGATGAAGCGCGGCGGGGCCGGGGTCGTCACCGATGGAGGCTTCCGCGACGCTGCCGTCATCGCGGAACTCGAGATGCCGGCCTATCACACGCGGCCCTCCAGCCCGACCAACCTGACCAATAACGAGGCGATCGCGATCAACGAACCCATCGGCTGCGGCGATGCCCCGGTCTTTCCGGGCGACATCATCGTGGGCGATGCGGATTGCGTGATCGTCATTCCGGCCGAAATGGCCGACGAGATCGCCGACGAGGCCGTCGAGATGACCGCCTATGAGGATTTCGTGGTCGAACGGGTCAAGGACGGCGCGGCGATCATCGGGCTTTATCCCTGCACCAAGGATGAGCATCGAGAGGCGTTCGAGCGTTGGCGCAAGGAAAACAACCGCTAGGACGCGTTTCTTTTCGCCCGCCCGAATGCACCGGCCGGCTTGGCGTCAAGCCCGCCAGAAATCCCTTCGCAAATCCCCGGCATTTGTTAACCTGTCTGCCGGGGAGTGGAATCATGGCGCGGAAATCTCACGCCGACTTCGTGGCCGAACAGTCACAATCCGCAAGTGCGGCCTCGTCGCTGGTGTCATCCTGGCGGCGCTCGCTGGTGAAATATGGGCTCGACCCGGCAGAGACCCGGTTGCCCGGACGGGCCACGGCTGCCGAGTTATCTGATCGGATCGCGGCGATGGAATGGGTGGTGAACCTCGCCGCACCGCAGCTCGACCAGCTTTATGATCTGGTCGGCTTGTCGGGTTGCAATGTGCTGCTGACCGATGCGCGGGGGCTGGTTCTGGCACAGCGCGTGCGCGACGGCGACGCCATGCAGTTCCGCGAGTGGGGGCTGTCGGAGGGCTTTGACTGGTCCGAGGCCGCTCAGGGCACGAACGGCATCGGCACCTGCCTTGCCGAGGGCCGCGCCCTGACCATCGCCGGCGAGGAACATTTTCATACCCGTAATACCGCGATGACCTGCATGGATGCGCCGATCTTCGGTCCCGACGGGCATCTTATCGCCGCGCTCGATGTCAGCTCGGCGCGGGCTGGCGGGGACGAGTTCCACCGCCTGATCGAGGCACATGTTGCCCGCACGGCATCCGCCATCGAGGCGATGCTGTTCCGCGCCAGCTTTCCTGCCGCGCGGATCATCGTTGCGGGCGAAGATCGCGGCGGCGCGGCCGCGCTGATCGCCGTTGACAGGGATGACCTGACCATCGGCGCCACTCGCGCCGCCCGCAAGGTGCTGGGTCTGCCGCGAGAGGGCGATATCCCGGCCCGCCCTGCCGTCGATCTGTTGCAGTGGGATGATGAGATGCGTGGCTTCGACAAGGGCGAGCGCGCCGCGATTGCGCGCGCTCTCGCCCGCAGCGGTGGCAATGTTTCTGCCGCGGCGCGGGCGCTGAAGATTGGGCGCGCAACGCTGTATCGGCGCATGGCGCGGCTCGGTCTCGACCAGAAATAGGGCCGGACTGTCTCGCCGCTGAGACAATTTCCGGGACACACTGCCTTCCGGCTGATTGAGCGAATCCCGGCCCGTCCCCATCCTTGATCCGGACCCGGCCTGAAACCCGCCGGGATATGAGGAGGAGGACTGAACATGGCCAATGACCAGCCAAAGAACATGACCGGCGAAAGCGCCGTTCCATTCGCCAGCCGCTATAACAATTTCATCGGCGGCGAATTCGTGGCCCCGCGCTCGGGAAAATACTTCAACAACGTCACACCCGTCACCGGCGCCGAAATCGGAGAGATCGCGCGGTCTAACGCGGATGATGTGGAACTTGCGCTCGACGCCGCCCACAAGGCGCGCGAGGGCTGGGGCAACAGCTCTGCGACCGAGCGCAGCAACATGCTGCTCAAGATCGCCGATCGGATGGAACAGAACCTGGAAAAGCTCGCCACCGCCGAGACCTGGGACAACGGCAAACCGATCCGCGAGACCATGGCTGCCGACATCCCGCTGGCGATCGACCATTTCCGCTATTTCGCCGGCGCGATCCGCGCGCAGGAGGGTGGCATCTCGGAAATCGATCATGACACGCTGGCCTATCATTATCATGAGCCGTTGGGCGTGGTCGGCCAGATCATCCCGTGGAACTTCCCGATCCTGATGGCGACATGGAAGCTCGCACCCGCGCTTGCAGCGGGGAACTGCGTGGTGCTGAAGCCGGCCGAACAGACGCCCGCCAGCATCATGGTTCTGGCCGAGCTGATCGCCGATATCCTGCCGCCGGGTGTGCTGAACATCGTCAACGGTTTCGGGCTGGAGGCCGGCAAGCCGCTCGCCTCGAACCCGCGCATCGCCAAGATCGCCTTCACCGGCGAAACGACGACGGGCCGGCTGATCATGCAATACGCCGCCGAAAACCTGATCCCGGTGACGCTGGAACTGGGCGGGAAATCCCCGAATATCTTTTTTGAGGACGTGGCCCGCGAGGATGACGACTTCTTCGACAAGGCGCTTGAGGGCTTCGCCATGTTCGCGCTGAACCAGGGCGAGGTCTGCACCTGCCCGTCCCGCGCGCTGATCCAGGAATCGATCTATGACCGGTTCATGGAAAAGGCCGTGAAGCGTGTCGAGGCCATACAGCAAGGCGATCCGCGCGCCGAAGGCACGATGATCGGCGCTCAGGCGTCTTCGGAGCAGCAAGAGAAAATCCTGTCCTATCTCGACATTGGCAAGAAGGAGGGTGCCGAGGTGCTGACCGGCGGCGAGGCTGCCGATCTGGGGGGCGAGCTGTCGAATGGCTATTACGTCAAGCCGACGATCTTCAAGGGAAACAACAAGATGCGTGTTTTCCAGGAAGAAATCTTCGGCCCCGTCGTATCCGTTGCGACCTTCAAGACCAAGGAAGAGGCGATCGAGATCGCCAATGACACGCTTTACGGCCTCGGCGCCGGGGTGTGGAGCCGTGAGGCCAATACCTGCTATCGCGCAGGCCGTGCGATCAAGGCGGGCCGCGTCTGGACCAATTGCTATCACGCCTATCCGGCCCATGCGGCCTTCGGAGGCTATAAGCAGTCCGGCATCGGGCGCGAAAATCACCGGATGATGCTGGATCACTATCAGCAGACCAAGAATCTTCTGGTCAGCTATAGCCCCAAGAAGCTGGGGTTCTTCTGATGCAGCTTTCGGGGCGGGCCTTTGCGCTCGCCCCGGTTACGGCAACTCTTGCGGGTCCTGCGACGTTATTCAGGGTTAAGGCAGCATTGCGGGTCAAAGCCATGCCCAAGGATCAGGACAGTTCCATCGTCGATGCAGAGGACGCGGCGGTCAGCGCCGGCCTGCTGTATGTGAATGACGACATGCCGGGCATCACGCGTGTCCGGGCCGGGAAGGGGTTTTCCTATCGCGACGCGAAGGGCAACACGATCCGTGACAAGGCCGAGCGCAAGCGGCTGGCCGCGCTTGCCATTCCGCCGGCCTATGAGGATGTCTGGATCTGCCCCGATCCGCGTGGCCATATCCAGGCCACCGGGCGTGACGCGAAGGGTCGCAAGCAGTATCGCTATCACCCGGAATTCCGCGAGCTGCGCGACTCGGCCAAATACGATCACATGCTGGATTTCGCGGCGGCGCTGCCCAAGATCCGCAGCAAGGTCCGCGACGACATGGGAAAGCGTGGCCTGCCGGCTGAAAAGATGCTCGCGACCATCGTGTGGCTTTTGGAAAACACCATGATCCGCGTCGGCAATACCGGCTATGCCAAGGACAACAAGTCACACGGTCTGACCACGCTGCGTGACCGGCATGTCAGCTTTGACGGCTCGGAAATCCGGTTTCGCTTCAAGGGCAAGGGCGGCAAGGAATGGGATCTGGATATCCGCAACAAGCGTGTCGCCAAGATCGTCCGCGCCGCGCAGGATATTCCCGGCCAGCATCTGTTCCAGTATCTCGACGAGGATGGCGCGCGCCACGAGATCGACTCCGGCGACGTGAATGATTACCTGCGCGAGGTGTCGGGACGTGAGGTCACGGCGAAGGACTTCCGCACCTGGACGGGCACGGTGCTGGCGGCGCTCGCCCTGTCCGAATTTGAAAAAGCCGACAGCGAGACCGCCGCCAAGGCCAATGTCCGCGATGCCATCGAGGACGTTGCGGCACGGCTTGGCAACACGCCCGCGATCTGCCGGAAATGCTATGTCCACCCCCAGATTATCGACGCCTATATGGCGCAAGAACTGAAGCTCGAACTGCGCGACAAGATCGCTGACGACCTGAAAAAGCCCGGACTGCGGCCCGAGGAAAAGCAGGTTCTCAAATTCCTGAAGCAGAGGTTGAAGACATGAGCACCGTCACCGCCACCGAAGCCGCGCTTGAATTGCTGGATGAGATCATCGCCGAGCACGGCCCGGTCCTGTTTCACCAGTCGGGCGGCTGCTGCGACGGCTCGTCGCCGATGTGCTATCCGGCGGGCGATTTCAAGATTGGCGAGCGGGATGTGAAGATCGGCGATATCGGCGGCATGCCTTTCTATATCTCGGCGTCGCAATACGAGACCTGGAAGCACACCGATCTGATCATCGACGTGGTGGCGGGGCGCGGCGGCATGTTCAGCCTTGATAACGGGCGTGAGAAACGGTTTCTCACCCGCTCGGAAGTCTGCGCCGTGCCGGATCAGCCCGCCGAGCGATAGCTCGCGCGATCCGCACAACGAAAAACTCGCCTTATCCGCCGGTTATCCGATATCGCCAGCCGCGCCGACGCTTGACCCCACCGGCGCCGGGAACTAACCCGAGGCTGACGCTTCGCCAGCATCCCTCCGGTTTCAGCCCGAAAAGGCCCGACAGATGGACAGCCCAATTCGCGGCATCATCCTCAAATGCATGAGCGTGACCGTCTTCACCGTCATGGCGGCCCTCGTCAAGGCTACGTCGGAGGGTGGTCTCGGCGTGCCGCCGGGGCAGCAGGTGTTTTTCCGGTCCTTCTTCGCGATCCCGGTCATTCTGCTGTGGCTCGTCTGGCGGGGCGACCTGTCGGTCGGGCTGCGCACCCGTCGGCCGATGGGGCATTTCTATCGCGGCATCGCAGGCACCGCGGCAATGGGATGCAATTTCTGGGCGCTCGGGCTGTTGGCCTTTCCAGAGGCCATCGCCATCGGCTATGCCGCGCCGCTTTTGGTGGTCATCTTTGCGGCGATGTTTCTGGGCGAGAATGTGCGGCTGTTCCGGCTGTCCATGGTGGCGCTCGGGCTCAGCGGCGTGCTGATCGTGCTGAGCCCGCAGCTCGGTCTAGGCGACAGCGCGCGCGACGTGACCCGCACGCTTGGCGCGGTGCTGGCGCTCAGCGGGGCGGGCTGCGCGGCCCTGGCGCAGATCTTCATTCGCAGGATGGTCCACGAGGAACAGACCTCTGCCATCGTGTTCTGGTTTTCGGTGACCTCGTCGCTGCTTGCTCTGACGACATTGCCTTTCGGCTGGGTCATGCCCGACGCGCAGACCGCGGCACTTCTGGTGACGACAGGGATACTCGGCGGTCTTGGACAGATCTTCCTCACCTCGGCTTACCGCTTCGGCGAGGCGTCGCTGATCGCGCCGTTCGAATATGTCTCGATGCTTCTGTCGGTGGCGATCGGCTGGGTGTTCTTTGACGAGATCGCGACGCCCACCATGCTGGCGGGGGCCTCGCTGGTGATCCTTGCCGGGATCATCATCATCTGGCGCGAGCGGCAACTGGGGCTGGAACGGGATCGTCAGCGCAAGGCAATGACGCCCTGAGCCGCCTGCCGCCGCATACTGCCACAACGCACCGGCCTACGCCCCTTCATCCCAGAGCCGCACCAGCTCGGCCGCACGTTCGGAGACGGTCTCGGCGGTGTCTCCGGGACGATACAGCCCCGAGCCGACGCCGATCCCGGCAGCCCCGGCGGCACGCCAATCGGGCAGGGTCTCGGCATTGACGCCGCCCACCGCATAGCAGGCCGTGCCTGCGGGCAGCACCGCCTTCATCGCCTTCAGCCCGGCCGGGCCGATCAGCTCTCCGGGGAACAGCTTCAACCCGGTGGCGCCCGCGTCGAGCGCGGCGAACGCCTCGGTCGGGGTCATGATGCCGGGCCAGCTTGCCATCCCCGCAGCGACGGTGGCGCGGATCACCGCGGGATTGCAGTTGGGCGAGACAGCCAGATGACCGCCAAGCCCGGCCAGCCGCGCAACCTCGTCGGTGGTCAGAACCGTCCCCGCCCCGATCCGCGCCTCGGTCCCGTGCGTCCGCAGCATCCGCGCAATGCTGTCAAAGGCATCGGGAGAGTTCAGCGGCACCTCGATCGTGGTCACGCCTGCCGCGATCAGCGCGCCGGCGACGGGCAGCGCTTCCTCCGGGGTGATGCCGCGCAGAATGGCGATGATGGGGCGGGTCATGTCATGTCCTCTTGCTGACGCCAGGCGGCCAGAAGCCCGGCGCGGGTTGCGGTGTCGGCATCGCCCACCACCGGGGCGGCGCCCTGCGCGGTCAGCGCGGTCTCATACAGCCTCGCAAGCCCCGAATTGCCAAGGATCAGCACCTGCTGGCCCAGCCAATGCGGCCGGGCGGCACCCAGATCCAGCCCGATCAGCGTGCCTGACAGGTGGGCCGAGGCCTCTGCCGGGTTGGCCGTGCCGATCAGCCCCGCGGCGCGCAGCCGGAACAGCCGTGCCCAGGCCTGATGCGGCTGGCTGAGCGCGGTGGCGACCGCATCGGCAAAGGCGGTGCCGTCATCCTCGCCCCCGGTGCCGTCGAGGCTGTGTCGCAGCACCGATTGCCGCGACAGCAGCGCGAAGATCTCGCCGGTCATGACGGTCTGGAAATGCACGATCTCGCCGGCCGAGATCCGCGCCCATTTGGTATGGGTGCCGGGCAGGCAGATCACCCCATCGAAATCGGGTTTGGCGGCGAGAAGGCCGGCGATCTGGGTTTCCTCGCCGCGCATCACATCGGGCGGGTCGCTTTGCATGACCCCGCTGGCGATCAGAACCTTTCGTCCGCCCGGATCGCCGGGCACGGCGTTCAAGGCGGGGATGGCGGGGCAGGGTACGGCGCGATAAGGCGCCTCGATCCAGCCTTGCCGCGCGCCGACCATGCCACAGGCGAGGACGGGCACGGAAGGCCAGCCCTCGCTCAGCCGGGCCAGCTCGGCCGCGAATTGATCCGCGCCGCTCAGCGTGCCCATGCCCTTGTCCGAGCCACGCGCCTCGAGCATATCGGCGCCGCGCATCGCCCAGATCCGCAGATTCGAGGTGCCCCAATCGGCGGCGATCCACTCTGCTTCAGCCGCATTCACAGCAGCACCTGCGGCTCCGCCAGCCCCGGCACATCGGCGCGGACCAGATAGGTCAGCCCCTCATCCGGGCCGGGATCACTCATCTTCTCGGTCGCTGTGGTGACCAGCAGATCCCGCATGTCTGCGCCGCCGAATGCCGGGCAAGAGGACTGGCTTCCGGCCACTGCGATCCGGTTCAGCTCGTGCCCTGCCGCATCGAAGCGGATCACCGCCGCAGCCCCCCAGCAGGCGACGCAGAACGCGCCCTCGCTGTCGATCATCGCGCCGTCAGGCCGCAGGCTCTGCCCGGACAGGTCCAGGTAAAGCTCGGGCGCGCCATCGGGCCAGCCGTCCTTGTCCAATGCCACGCGCCAGACCTTGCCCTCGGACGTGTCCGAGAAATGCGCCGTCCCCCCATCAGCCGTAAAACACATCGCGTTGGTGGTGCTGATCCCCGAATAAAGCTTGCGCAGCTCGCCCCGATAATAGCGATAGATACTGCCCTGCTTCTTCTGCCCGGCCCGGCCCATTGTGCCGATCCAGAAACCGCCCTGTCGGTCGGCGCGGCCATCATTGCAGCGATTATCGGGACGGTCCGCCTCCAGATCGACGACATGGCTCAGCGCGCCGTCGCGCAGATCGAGCACCGAGAGGTCGGTCTCGGTCGCCACCAGAAGCCGGTCGCGGTCCACCCAGCCCGCCGCCGATGCGATGCGATCGAAGCGCCATTCCAGCGGGTTGTCCTCCTCTCGCGACAAAAGCCGCTGTCCGAGGATGTCGAACCAGAAGAATTGCCGCCGCTCGGGATGCCAGAGCGGCCCCTCGCCAAGTGTGCAGACCCGGTCATCATAAACCGCCATGCGCGTGTCTCCTGTCGGTTGTCGGTCCAGAAAAGTGGTAGCGCTTTGGCGGTAGGGTGCAACCCCGACGTTCATCAGCCCGCCGAAGCGACCATCCGCAATTCGATCCCGCCAGCCAGCGTCTCGCCCGGAGCGAGCACCCGCATCCCCTTGGCCCCTTGCAGGCGCAGCGCGTCGGGAAGATGGGACATCGGTTCAAGACAGAAAAAGCTGCGATCCTCTTCGGGCGCATAGACCATCAGCGTGGAAAACACTGGATCCGCCGCGATCCGCAGTGAGATGTTGCGTTCTGGCCAGTCGATCCGGGCCTGCCCGTCCCAGCCTTCGAAAGCATTATCCAGCGGCGTGTCGGGCAGGGGTTTCGGCGCTGAAAAATCGAAATCGGCTGGGATTGCCGTCCGTGTTTCCGGCGTCTTGTCGGCTCCCTGCGTCCAGAAGGTGCGCGCATCGAACCCGATCCGCGCGCCGTCATTCGGGAAATAGGGGTGAAACCCGATCCCGAATGGCAGGGCGACCGGTCCCTCGTTGCGCAGGCTCAGCGACAGGCGCAGAGCGGGGCCGTCCAGCTCGATCCGCTGCTCGGCATGATAGTGATGCGGACCGTGCTGCGGGTGGAGATGGTCGAGGGTCAGGCGCAGCTCTTTGCTATCTACCTCCTGTGCGCTCCACTCCTCCAGCCAGCCATCCCCGTGCAGGTAGAGAGGCTCGTCCGTGTTGGGCCGCATGACGTAATCCACCCCGTCATGATGGAAAAGGTTACCGCCGATCCGGTTGCCAAGCGGCACCAGCGGAAAACAGGCGGCACGGCGCACATCGAACGGGCCACTCAAACCACGCAGGAGCGGCTCGCCCGAGGCGGTCAGCAATTCGGTCAGCGCGCCGCCCCTGCGCGAGACATGGAGGACGAGATCGTCATTGCGCAGAACAAGCATGGGCTGGCCCTCCTTTGATCGGGCTGCGGTCTCTCTGCCGCGTCCCTCAGCGGGGCTGCGCCTGTGGCTGCGGCGTCGGCTCGTCGTCGAATTTATCCTTCCGCCCGAGCAGACGGCGCATCAGCACGTAAAAGAGCGGCGCGAAGAGAATGCCGAACACCGTCGCCATCAGCGTCCCGCCCAGCACGGTCGAGCCGATCGCGTTGCGGCCCGCCGCCCCCGCGCCCGAGGACAGGACCAGCGGTGTCACCCCGAGCGAGAAGGCGATCGAGGTCATCAGGATCGGCCGGAAACGCTGCCGCGCGGCCTCGACAACCGCCTTGAACAGCGGCTTGCCGGCAACGGATTGCTCGCGCGCAAATTCCACGATCAGGATCGCGTTCTTGCCGGTTAGACCGATCACGGTCAGAAGCCCGACCTGGAAGAACACACCATTGTCGAACCCGCCCAGATACGCCCCCAGAAGTGCGCCCAGAACCCCGATGGGCATGACCAGGATGACGGCGAGCGGGATCGACCAGCTTTCGTAAAGCGCGGCCAGGCATAGGAACACCGCTGCCAGCGACAGCGCATAGAGCAGCATGGTCTGGTCGCCGGATTCGCGTTCCTCCAGTGACAGCCCGGTCCAGGCGACGTCGAACCCGGTCGGAAGCTGCCCGGCCAGCCGCTCGATCTCGGCCATGGCGTCGCCGGTGCTTACGCCCGGCATCGGGCTGCCCTGTATCTGCATCGAGGGCACGCCGTTATAGCGGTTCAGCCCCTGCGGTCCGAAGGTCCACTCGCCTTCCGCGAAATTCGAGAACGGCACCAGACCGCCGGTCGCGTTGCGCACCCGCCATTTGTCCAGATCCGACGGCGTGGCCCGGCTTGTCGCCTCACCCTGCACATAGACTTTCTTGATCCGCCCGCGATCCACGAAGTCGTTCACATATGATCCGGTCCAGGCCACTTGCAGCAGATTGGCCACATCGGTGGCGCTGATCCCCATCGCCCCGGCCTTGCGCCAGTCGATATTCAACTGGAACTGGCTCGCGTCTTCCAGCCCCGAGGGGCGGGTCTGGGTGATCATCTCGCTCTGTGCGGCCATGCCCAGCATCTGGTTCCGCGCTTCCAGCAACTGCTCGTGGCTCTGACCGCCTCGCGCCTGAAGATAGAAATCGAAGCCTGACACGTTCCCCAGCTCGATCACCGCAGGCGGCACGACCGGGAACACCATGGCGTCGCGGATCTGGCTGAGGGCGCCATAGGCTCGCCCGGCTATGGCCTGCACGGACTGGGCGGGATCGGTGCGTTCCTCCCAATCCTTCAGCCGCACGAAGGCCATGCCGACATTCTGTCCCTGTCCGGCAAAGCTGAACCCGACCACGCCGAACATCGAATCTACCGATTCCGCCTCTGCGTTCAGGAAATAATCCTGCACCTGGTCGAGCACGTCACCGGTGCGCTCGGCAGTGGCGCCGGTCGGTGCCTGGATCAGCACGAACATGATGCCCTGATCCTCTTCGGGCAGGAAGCCCTGCGGCGTGCGCAGGAACAGCAGCACCATCACCGCCGCCATGCCGATATAGACGAGAAGCATCCGCAGCGGGCGGCGGACCAGCCAGCCAACCGCCGAGGTATAGCCGTTGGTGGTCGAATCGAAGCCGCGATTGAACAGCCCGAACAGCCCACCGCGCTTGCCATGGCTGGGTTTCAGCATCGATGCGCACAGCGCCGGCGTCAGCGTCAGCGCGACCACCACCGACAAAGCCATGGCCGAGACGATGGTGATCGCGAATTGCTGATAGATCACCCCCGTCGAGCCACCGAAAAACGCCATCGGCACGAATACTGCCGAGAGGACGAGCGCGATGCCGATCAGCGCCCCTGTGATCTGACCCATCGACTTGCGCGTCGCCTCGCGCGGGTCGAGCCCTTCTTCCTCCATGATGCGCTCGACATTTTCCACCACCACGATGGCATCATCGACCAGCAGACCGATTGCCAGCACCATGGCCAGCATGGTCAGCGTGTTGATGGTAAATCCGAACACCGCCATGATGCCGAATGTCCCAAGCAGCACGATGGGCACGGCCAGCGTCGGGATCAGCGTCGCGCGCCAGTTCTGCAGGAACACATACATCACCAGGAAGACCAGCACGATCGCCTCGATCAGCGTCTTGACCACCTCCTCGATCGAGATCTCGACGAAGGGCGAAGTGTCAAAGGGGATCACGTATTCGACACCCTCGGGGAAGAACTCGGCGAATTCCTCCATCCGGTCCTTGACCAGCTCTGCCGTGTCGAGCGCGTTGGCCCCCGGCGCGAGGCTCAGCGCCATGCCGGAAGAGGGGCGGCCGTTATAGGTCGCGTTGGCGACATAGGATTCAGCCCCGATCTCGACCCGCGCCACGTCCTGCAACAGCACCAGACCGCCATCTTCCTGCGCACGCAGCACGATCTGGCGGAACTCCTCGGGTGTCGACAGCAGTGACTGGGCCGTCACCGTCGCGTTGAGTTGCTGGCCCTCGACGGTGGGCAGCGCCCCGAACGCCCCCGCGGAAATCTGGGTATTCTGCGCCGAGACCGCCGCAACCACGTCCGAGGGCGTCATCTCATAGGCGGCCAGCTTGGACGGGTCCAGCCAGATCCGCATCGCATATTGCGCGCCGAAAACCTGAACCGAGCCGATCCCCTCGATCCGGCTCAGATCGTCGACGAGATTGGTCACCATGTAATCGGCAAGATCCGCGTCGTCGTAATCCTCGTTCCCGATCAGACCGATCACCATCAGAAAGC
This sequence comes from Paracoccus sediminicola, assembly GCF_027912835.1. Classification (NCBI taxonomy): domain Bacteria; kingdom Pseudomonadati; phylum Pseudomonadota; class Alphaproteobacteria; order Rhodobacterales; family Paracoccaceae; genus Paracoccus; species Paracoccus sediminicola. Next base: position 2,278,459 of record NZ_CP115768.1, on the reverse strand, counting down.
CCGAGGTGGCCTTTTCGACCGAGATTCCCTGACGCTGAACGGGTTCCGGCAGAAGCGAGGTCGCCTGGCTCAGCTTGTTCTGCACCTGCACCTGCGCGATATCGACATCGGTGCCGGTCTCGAAGGTCAGCGTCGTCGAAGACGTGCCCGCCGAGGTCGAGCTGGAGGACATGTAGCGCATCCCGTCCAGCCCGGTCATTTGCTGCTCGATGATCTGGGTCACCGTATTCGACACGGTCTCGGCCGAGGCACCGGGGTAATTCGCGCGGATCGAGACGGAGGGCGGCGCGATCTGCGGATATTGCGCCACCGGAAGCGACAGGATCGAGAGCACCCCGATCCCCATGATGATAATCGAGATGACCCAAGCGAAAACCGGGCGGTCGATAAAGAAACGGGCCATGATCTTGCCTTCGATGATCCGGGCGGACCCGGCTTAATTTGCGCTTTCAGCGTCGGCGTCGTCGGTCTCGGTGGCTGTGCCGTCATCGGTCTGCGCCGGCTCTTCCGGCGCCGTCTCAGCCGGAGTTTCCTCCGCAGGTTCTGCCTCGGCTCGGCCCTCGCTCGCCGCATTCTCGGCAGGGGCCTCCGCCGCAGAGGCTTCCCCTTCTGTCTCGGCGCGCTCTTCCGGGGTCACGGTCATGCCCGCGCCGATGCGCTGAAACCCGGCAACCACCACCCGGTCGCCCTCGGCCAGCCCCTCGCGCACGACCCAATCGCTGCCGCGATCCTGCACGATGTCCAGCATCCGCTCCTCAATGACGTTCTCGGCATTGACCACATAGGCGACGGGGCGGCCGCGCCGGTCGCGCGTCACCGCCTCTTGCGGGGCGAGGATCACGCCCCGAAGCTCGGCCTGGGGGATCACGGCCTGCACATACATCCCGGGCAGCAACAGCCTGTCGGGATTGTCGAATTCCATGCGCAGCGTGACCACGCCCGTGGTCTCATCCACGCGCGGCTCGGCGGCGGTCAGCGAGCCCGTATGTTCGTAATCCGTCCCGTCGGCCAGTTGCAGCGTGACCGTCCGGTCGGATTGGCTGGACAGCGCTGCCTGTGCGCCCTGGCGCTGCCAGCGGACGATCTCGGCGGCGGACTGGGTCACATCGACCTTCACCGGGTCGATCCGGCGGATCACCGCCAGCGGCGTCGCTTGGCTGGCGGTCACGAGCGCCCCCTGCGAGGCCTGAGCCAGACCGATCACCCCATCCAGAGGCGCGGTGATCGTGGTCCGGTCCAGGTCGATCTCGGCTGCCTGAAGCTGCGCCTCGGCGGCACTCACCTGCGCCTGCGCCGCGTCGCGTGCCGCGATGGCGCTGTCTTCATTCTGCTGGCTGGCGACATTCCGGTCTCGCAGCGAGCCGATACGCTCGGCCTCACGGGTAGCTTCATCGGCATTGGCCTGCGCCTGCGCCAGCGCCGCCTCGGCCTGCGCCACGGCGGCCTCATAGCTGCGCGGATCGATGCGATACAGCGGGTCACCCGCCGCGACGACGCTGCCTTCCTCGAACAGTCGCTCGGTAATGAGGCCATTGACCTGAGGCCGCAGCTCTGCCTCGGCAGAGGCGATCACCCGCCCAGGCAGGGAGGAGGTCAACGTCACATCCTGCGCCGAGAGCGTGACGATGGTGACGGCGGGCGGCGGCGCTTCGCCTCCCGGTTGTTCCTGCGCCGTGGCGGCACCGGCCAATATCGCGCCGACAAAAACCGCGGCGCTCAGAGAATTCTGGAGAAATGTCATACTGTCACAACCGATGCCGAGGACTGGAACCGGACAGCGACTGGCGGGTTTTCGCCTCACGGCACCATCACGGTCATGTGCAATCTATTCTGGCGAGCGGGCAGGCGCAATCCGATTTGCCCGACGGATTTTTCAATCAAATCAAGCCTGAATATAAATAGGGTTAACTTTCGCCGATTATGTGGGTGAACGAGCGCCGCAGAAGAATGTTGTATATTTGGTTAGGTTTATCGCATAGGTTGTAAGGACGACGTGACAGGTCGTATAGCGCCTGCTAATAGAGAATCGTTGTTATGGGCGCTGTCCCGTCGATTCGACCGTCACCACGGTTTGCAGTCTGAAGAACGCAACTCCTCGCGGGCCCGATCCTGTCCGCGTCTCTGACGGGACCCCGTCGGGAGCCGGAATTCTTCATCTGCCGTCGGCTGTTGTTTTGCCCGAGTTAGGTTTGTTTGGAGGAAGGTTTTCATGGCCTCGACGACGTATCAGATGCTGTATCTCGGCCAGTTGGCCGATATGGACCCGACAGAGACGACGACCTTCCTCGGATACACAATTCCGAGCTATATCGCTGAAGACGCGGCTGAGGTACTTGGCGGGCAGAGCTTCGGGACGCCCAGCAATCCGCTTTTCAGTGAGAGCACTCAAGTCACGCTGAACGACAATGATGACAGTGGCCGGGTCGAGTTCAATCACAATGACGGCGGCGATACGCTCGAGAACATCACCTATGAGCGTGATGGCCAGCCAATCACTTCGCAGATCGATTCCGGCGTTCTCGTCAATAATGTCACTGTGGTGCAGGCCATCGGCGGGGGCAGAACTCGGACCATCGAGGTGGATGTTCGTATTATTCAGGACGTCAACGGCAATCTCTTCCTGACGCCACCCATTGCCGAAGGCGCGAATGCCAACGAAGTCGATCTGACCGAGTTTCCGATTATCTCACTAAGCATTCCCGAGAATCCGGTCGTCACGTCGAATTTCCGCGGCGTATCCTCAGACCGCGAGGCGCTGCCCTTCAAGGATGGCTATGTCGACGGCACTGATAATGATGACCTGATTGACGCGAATTACGAAGACGCAGACGGCGACAAGGTCGATTCCAACGACGCGATCCTTCCCGGCGATGTGGATGACGAGGATTACATCCGCGCCGGTGCCGGGAACGATACCGTCTATGCGGGCAATGACAACGACACCGTGCTCGGCGGCAGCGGGGATGACGATCTCTACGGCCAGGGCGGCGATGACACCATTCTGGGTGGCACCGGGGACGACCTTCTGGATGGCGGCGCCGGCAACGACACGCTGGAAGGCCAGGATGGCAGCGACACGCTGCAAGGCGGCGACGGCACCGACAGCCTGCTGGGCGGCGCCGATGACGACTCGCTTTCCGGCGGGGCAGGGGCAGACAGCCTCGATGGGGGCGACGGGAATGACACGCTGGATGGCGGCGACGGGGCGGATTCGCTCTATGGCGGCTATGGCTACGATACCTTCGTGGCGGGCGACGGTGACACGATCCAGGATTTCCGCACCGGAGATGAGCACGACATCACCAACGGCGACCAGACCGACAACGATTTCGTCGATCTGAGCGGTTACTACAACGAGGACAATCTCGCCCTCATCAATGCCGAGCGCGAGGCGAACGGGCTGGAGCCCTATCGCAACCCGCTGCAATGGCTGCGCGCAGATCAGGACGATGACGGCGTTCTGAACGATCTCGCTGGTCAGACCGTGGGCGGCACGACGCTGCCCGAGCTTGAGCTGACCATCGTGCAGGGCGAAGACGACGTCCCCGGCCACGAGCTGACCTATGACAATACCAGTGTCGTCTGCTTCAGTGCGGATGCCGCGATTTCGACCTCGCGCGGCGACCGCCGTGCCGGAGATCTGAAGATCGGCGATATCGTCCACACCAGCGACGCCGGACCGCAGCCGATCCGCTGGATCGGCAAGCGCCATCTCGGCGCGGGCGAGCTTGCCGAAAACCCGCATCTCCGCCCGATCCGCATCCGCAAGGGCGCTTTGGGCCAGGGGCTGCCCCATAACGATCTGTGCCTGTCGCCGCAGCACCGCGTCCTTGTCCGCTCGAAGATCGCGCATCGCATGTTCGGCGCGCGCGAGGTTCTTGTGGCGGCCAAGCAGCTTTGCCAGATCGACGGGATCGATATTGCCGAGGATATGGAAGAGGTCACCTATGTCCATTTCCTCTTCGACGATCACCAGATCGTGCTGGCCAACGGTGCCGAGGCGGAATCGCTGCATACCGGCCCCGAGGCGCTGAAATCCATCGGTCCTGCGGCGGTGGAAGAGGTCTTTGCCATCTTCCCAGAGCTACGTCATGGCAGCGAAAGGGACGCGGCGCGGATCCTCGCATCGGGCCGCAAGGGCCGCAAGCTAGCCGTGCGCCATGCCGAACATAATCAGCCGCTGCTGCACTGACGCCGCGCGAGTGTATGTTGGAAAAGGCCGGGGTTTGCTTCCGGCCTTTTCGCTTTGCCAGGCTCAGCCGGTGGCGGCCCCGTCCAGAAGTCTGTCCAGCGTCGCAATCTCTTCATCGCTCAGCGTGATGCCGTCCCGCTCCGAAATCTCTCGTGCGGCAAATCGCCGTTCCGAAGGCAGACGCGCCCCCTGATCGGAAATCGCCCGCAGCAGCGTTTCGGCCCGAGCAAAGGGATCGCCAGGCCGACCGGCGGCAAAACGTTCGGGCGACATGGCGAGGATCAGCTCGCCGTGATGTGGGAGCAAGCTGGTCGTGCCGCCCAGCCAGTCCAGAGCCTCGGGGCTGGTCAGATCGCCGATCATCGCCCCGGCCAGCAGTTCGATCATGATCGAGATGGCCGAGCCCTTATGCGCACCGAAAGGCAGCATCGCCCCATCAAGCGCGGCCTCGGGGTCGGTGGTGGGCCGCCCGTCTCGATCGACAGCCCAGCCTTCCGGCAGTGGCTTGCCATCCTGCCGGTGCAACTCGACCTCGCCGCGCGCGACGATCGAGGTGGCGAAGTCGAAAACGAAGGGCGGGCGGCCGGGGCGCGGCCAGCCGAAGGCGAAGGGGTTGGTCCCTAATACAGGCGCGCTCCCGCCCGCGGGTGCGACGGTCGCATAGCTGGGACACATCGCCATTGCCGCCAGCCCCTGCGCCGTCAGCGCCTCGATTTCGGGCCAGAGCGCCGAAAAATGCGTGCAGTCATTGATGACGAGCGCGGCGATCCCCTGCGCCTTCGCGCGCTCGGCGAGGATCGGCGCGCCGATTGCGAAAGAGGCGGGCGAAAAGCCCCCGCCGGCATTGACGCGGATCACCGCGCTTCCATCATCGACCAGCTCGGGCGCGGCATCGGGATCGACCTTGCCCGCCTTCAGCGTCTTCAGGCATCCGGCAATGCGATAAACACCGTGCGACTTGCAGTTGTCCCGCTCTCCGGCGGTGATGACGGCGGCAACGCTTTTGGCCTGAATTGGCGAAAGACCGGCGCGGCGGAAGATCTCCGTGACTTTGCCGTTCAGCGTCTCGATGGTCAGGGTCTGACTCATGCGGTGGCTCCGGTTCCGGGCAGGGTGCGCCTCATCTAAAGCCGCGGCACGGGGACAGGCAACCATGCCACGCATTTTCTGCATACATATTGTATTTTGAGATTGCTTCGTGCTGTCGCTGGGCGGATAAATCTCACAAGGCCCGTTCCGGGCCACGAGGCGACAGGGAAGTCCATGGCGCAGCCGGATGTCATCGTGATCGGAGCCGGAGTGATCGGCCTGTCCGCCGCGCTTAAATTGCAGGCGCGGGGGCGGGCCGTCATGGTGATCGACCGCGAGGGTCCGGCGGCAGGTGCCTCTGCCGGGAATGCCGGGGCGTTTGCCTTCAGTGACATCCTGCCGCTTGCCTCGCCGGGCATCCTTCGGCAGGCCCCGAAATGGCTGCTCGATCCGCTTGGGCCGCTGAGCGTGCCGCCGGGCTATGCGCTGCGCATCGCGCCGTGGATGTTCCGCTTCTGGCGGGCCTGCGCCCCGCACCGGGTGGCCGCATCCACCGCCGCGCAGACCGCGTTGATGGATCTGTCGCGCGACGCGCTGCGCCCCTTCCTCGCTGCGACCGGCACCGCGCATATGCTGCACCGGCGCGGCAATCTTCAGCTCTACGAGACCGAGGCCGAGTTCCGCGCCTCGTTGCCCGGCTGGCGAGCGCGCGACGATCACGGCATTGCCTATCGGCACATGACCCCGGAAGAGATGGCCGAACTGCAACCCGGTATCTCGCCGCGTTTCACCCGCGGGACCTTCATCCCGGAATGGTATTCGATCTCGGACCCGAAAGACTATGTGCTGCGTCTCGCCGAGCGCTTCCGCGACAATGGCGGCCAAATCGCGCGGGCAGAGATCACCGTGCTGCATGTGGACCCCGATGCGATTCGTGCCGGAGACCATCGCGCCGCCCATATCGTCATCGCCGCGGGCGCGCATTCGCATCATCTCGCCCGGAGCCTTGGCGAAGGCATCCCCTTGGAAACCGAGCGCGGCTATAACACCACATTGCCGCCCGGCGCATTCGATCTGCGCACGCAGCTGACCTTCGGCGGGCACGGCTTTGTCGTCTCGCCTCTGGAAACCGGCATCCGCGTCGGTGGGGCGGTCGAACTCGGCGGGCTGTCCGCCCCGCCGAACTTCAAGCGCGCCGAGGGGATGCTGGCCCGCGCCCGTTCCTTCCTGCCCGGTCTGGCTATCGAGGGCGGACGGCAATGGATGGGGTTCCGCCCCTCGCTGCCCGACAGCCTGCCCGTGATCGGCAATTCCCCGGCGACGCCGCGCGTGACATATGCGTTCGGTCACGGCCATCTGGGCCTGACCCAATCGGCCGGCACCGCCCGGCTGGTCGCCGATCTGGTCACCGGCCAGCCCGCCGCGATTGACCTCGCCCCGTTCTCTCCTGCACGGTTCTGACCCATGACCAACTACAGCTTTTCCTGCATCGACGGCCATACCTGCGGCAATCCGGTCCGCCTTGTCTCGGGCGGCGCACCCAGGCTGGACGGCGCCGACATGCTGGAAAAACGCGCCCATTTCCTGCGCGAATTCGACTGGATCCGCACCGGTCTGATGTTCGAGCCGCGCGGCCATGACATGATGTCGGGCAGCATCCTTTATCCGCCGACGCGGCCCGATTGCGACGTGGCGGTGCTGTTCATCGAAACCTCGGGCTGCCTGCCCATGTGCGGCCACGGCACCATCGGCACCATCACCATGGGGATCGAGAACGGCCTGATCCAGCCCCGCGAGCCGGGGCGGCTGTCCATCGAGACCCCGGCGGGCAAGGTGGATATCGCCTATACCCAGCAGGGCCGTTTCGTTGAAGAGGTGCGGCTGACCAATGTCCCCGCATTCCTCTATGCCGAGGGGCTGACGGCCGAGCTTGACGGTCTGGGGGAAATCACCGTCGATGTCGCCTATGGCGGCAATTTCTACGCCATTGTCGAGCCGCAGACCCTGTATCGCGACATGGCCGATTTCACCGCCGGGGAACTGGTCGGGCTGTCGCCGAAGCTGCGCGCGGCGCTGAACGCGAGATACGATTTCAGCCATCCCGAGGATCCCCGCATTCACGGGCTGTCCCATATCCTCTGGACCGGCGCGCCGCGGACCGAGGGCGCCCATGCCCGAAACGCGGTGTTCTATGGCGACAAGGCGATCGACCGCTCGCCCTGTGGCACCGGCACCTCGGCGCGGATGGCACAGCTTGCCGCGAAGGGAAGGCTGAAACCGGGCGACGAATTCCACCACGAATCCATCATCGGCTCAATCTTCAAGGGCCGGATCGAGGCTGAAACCGAAATCGCGGGCCGCCCCGCCATCATCCCTTCGGTCGCCGGATGGGCGCGGATGACGGGCTATAACACCATCTTTATCGACGACCGCGACCCCTTCGCTCACGGCTTCGTGGTCGTCTGAGCCTCTGCCGCCGAAAGGAACCCCCGATGCGCAGCAGCAAGACCATTCACGTCATCTCGGCCCATGCCGAGAGAGAGGTTGGCGACGTGATCGTGGGCGGCGTACTGCCCCCTCCGGGAGACACGGTCTGGCAACAGTCGCGTTGGATCGCGCGCGATGCGACGCTGCGCAATTTCATGCTGAACGAACCGCGCGGCGGCGTCTTCCGCCATGTGAACCTGCTGGTGCCGCCCAAACATCCCGAGGCCGACGCGGCGTTTATCATCATGGAGCCGGAGGATACCCCGCCCATGTCGGGTTCCAACTCGATCTGCGTTGCCACGGTGCTGCTCGATGCCGGGCTGATCCCGATGACCGAGCCCGAAACCCGGCTGACGCTGGAAGCGCCTGGCGGCCTCGTGCGGGTGCGGGCCGAATGCCGTGACGGCAAGGCACAGCGGATCTTCGTTGAGAATCTGCCCAGCTTCGCCGCGTCGCTGGATCAGGTGCTGGAGGTCGAGGGCGTCGGCAGCCTCGGTGTCGATACCGCCTTTGGCGGCGACAGCTTCGTGGTGGTGGACGCCGCGTCGATGGGCTTTGCGATGACGCCGGACGAGGCGCATGATATCGCGCGGCTCGGCGTGCGGATCACGGATGCGGCGAATGAACAGATGCAGTTCCGCCATCCGACCCTCGCGGACTGGACGCATTTCAGCTTCTGCCTGTTCGCCGGAGCGCTGAGCCGTGACGAGACCGGGCTCAGGGCCGCGTCTGCCGTGGCAATCCAGCCGGGCAAGGTAGACCGCTCACCGACCGGCACGGCGCTGTCGGCGCGCATGGCGCTTCTGCATGCGCGCGGCCAGATGGCAGAGGGCGACCGCCTGACCGCTGTGTCGCTGATCGGCTCTCGCTTCGGCGGGCGGATCACGGGCACCACGACGCTCGGCGACCGGCCGGCGATCATCCCGGAAATCGCGGGTCGCGGCTGGATCACCGGCACGCATCAGCACATGCTGGACCCTGACGATCCCTGGCCCGAGGGCTATCGGCTCAGCGACACATGGGGCGCGAGATGAGCCGCCGCGATTGCAGAAGGACCGACCGATGACACAGAAACAGCCGCCCCGCCCCGAGCGCCGTCGCGGCGAAGGCGTCCGCTATGTCTACGAGATCCTCCGCGATGAGATCATCGACCTGACGCTGGAACCCGGCAGCCCCATCGACGAGATCCAGCTTTCGGAACGGCTCGCCATGTCGCGCACCCCGATCCGAGAGGCGCTCGTGCGGCTGGCGGCGGACGGGCTTGTGACGACACTGCCCAACCGCTCGACGGTGGTGTCGAATATCGATTTTCTGAACATGCATCATTTCTTCGATGCGCTCACGCTGATGTATCGCGTGACGACGCGGCTCGCCGCCGAGAACCGGAGCGAGGCCGACCTGACCGCAATCCGCGCCCATCAAGCAGAATTCGCGCAGGCGCTCGCGGATCGCGACGCGTTGCGGATGATCGCCACCAATCGCGATTTCCATGCCGCCATCGCCGAGGCTGGGCGCAACCCTTACTATACCGGGCTGTTCTGCCGCTTGCTGGATGAAGGGCGGCGGATCTTGCGGCTGTATTACTCCTCCTATGGTGACGCGCCCCCGCAAAGCGACACCGAGGGCCACGATGCCATGATCGCCGCCATCGCCGCGCATGACGTGGCAGAGGCGGACCGGCTGGCCGGCCGCCATGCCGACCTGATCGTCGGTCAGATCCGCTCGCTTCTGGCGCAGGATCGGCGGCAGCATATCGCGCTGTAAGCAAGGCCGCGTTCCGTTTCAACTTGTCGACACATAAAATACAAGTTGTATGATATTCAGAGGCACCAGTGATTCCCCCACTCCGCCAACCCGCCAGATCAGGAGCGACCCGATGACTGCAAACATCTTTTCAGGCACCGTTCCGGCCCTGATGACCCCCTGCAAACCGGATCGTTCGCCCGATTTCGACGCGCTCCTTCGCGAGGCCGAGACGCTGATCGCGGCAGGGATGTCGGCGGTGGTCTATTGCGGCTCGATGGGCGACTGGCCCCTTCTCAGCGACGCGCAGCGGATGGAAGGGGTCGAGCTTCTGGTCAAGGCGGGTATCCCCACCATCGTCGGCACCGGCGCCATCAACACCGCCAGCGCCGTCGCCCACGCCGAGCACGCGCAGGGCGTCGGGGCGCAGGGGTTGATGGTGATTCCGCGGGTTTTGTCGCGGGGGTCGGTGATTTCGGCGCAGCGGGCGCATTTCGAGGCGATCCTTTCGGCGGCGCCGGATCTGCCGGCGGTGATCTATAACAGCCCCTATTACGGGTTCGCCACGCGGGCGGATTTGTTCTTTGCCTTGCGGGAAAACCATCCGAACCTGATTGGCTTCAAGGAGTTCGGCGGGGAGGCGGATCTGAGCTATGCGGCGGAGAACATCACCAGCCGCGACGACAATGTGACGCTGATGATCGGCGTGGATACGGCCGTCTATCATGGCTTCGTCAATTGCGGGGCGACGGGGGCAATCACTGGGATCGGCTGTGTCTTACCAAAGGAGGTGCTGCATCTCGTCAGCCTCTGCCAGGCGGCGGCCAGGGGCGATGCCGAGGCCCGCGCACTTGCCAGGGAGCTGGAAGAGGCCTTTTCGGTGCTGTCGAAATTCGACGAAGGACCGGATCTGGTCCTGTTTTTCAAGCATATGATGGTGCTGAAGGGCCATGCCGAGTTCGAGTTACATTTTAACCAATCCGACGCGCTGACGGAGAGCCAGAAGGGCTTTGTCGAGGCTCAGCTCAAGCTGTTCGACGCCTGGTACGCCGAATGGTCGCAGCAGAACGGCGCGCAGAAATACGCGGTCTGAGGGCGCACAGCGCGTAGACAGGCCGTACACCGGGCGTGCGTCCGATTTTCGTCTTATGCGGTTTAGTCAGAGCAGGAGTGTGCCAGAGTCGTCTTGGAAGATGACATTCTGGCGGAGGTTCATTCTGCATTGCAGAAGGTCGGCATCGAGCCCTCTCGCGCCATTGCTTGACCATTATAGGGCAGGCGAAGTCCACATAGACTTTGAAGCTAAGCGCTGAAACGGAAGTATGATGAGAGCGCTGGTTGTCAGGGCACGCGTTCCATCGGTGCGTATGTCGTGGCGCAATTTTCCGAAGTTGGGCACGATGTCATCGAGGCGCCACTAAACTCGTTCTGGCGCTGCCGCACGATGGGCTGCTGGATCATCCGGTTTCTTCCTGCGCAGCTTTTCGACGCTGAAGCTGGCGGTATCCATAGGTTGCGTTGCGCACCGTCTCGTCACTTTCCAACCCCGACCCAAGCGCGCCCGCGATCGTAGCTACGGACGTCGCAAGCCAAGCCAGCTTCACATAGTCGAGCAGCCCGATGGCATGGCTTAATCGGGATTCGAGCAGATCAGGGGGCACAAACAAGACCACCGCAATCACGAAAAGCGCCAGGAGCACGCCATAATAGAGAACAACGGCGACACTAAGCGTCAGCACCGTAGCCGCGTTATATAGCCTCATTAACAGGGGCGAGCCCTCCGCTTGAGGCTTCTCCCATAGATCGTGTGAGATGATCAGCCAGAACACCATGGCCACCATCGACGTCGCCATCAGGGCGACCAAACGGATCGGGTCGTAGGCATCGCTCAGTTGCCAGAGCGTCGGGAAAATCAGCCCGTATGCGCCGGTGGCGAAAGCCACGGCCACCACGCTCTTGAAGGCTGGAAAGATGGTCCAGGGCTGGTTCGCCCTCATCATTCCCGTTAACAGGCGCAGCCACGCGTAAGGCCTCGGCGCAGAAACGAATCGCACATCGACGGCCATGTCCGGATCCTGCGGTACGATTCGGCGTATGGGCGCCAAGTATCGCAACGGCCATCGATCAGTTCGCCCCGTCACGGACTTGCGGGATTGGGGCCGCTCCGGATCGCCAGCAGCTTGATCGTGTGACTTCGGTTCCTTGGATACGAGCTCTCTGAGCACAAGGACGGCGGCGCGCTCTGACCGACGGTACATGAGCATTCCGCCAGTGGCGGGCACCGAAATACTGCCGACGCCTTTTTCCAGAACAGCGTCGGCGACCACGACATGGTGCTGACGGAGGATGGGCAGATCGGTGATGCTGATCGCAAAATCCCAACCGTGCTGGTGTTTGCGTTTTTCGGCTTCATCGAGAATTTCCGCGGGATCGCCAGCGCCGCCGGTCAAGGGATCGCAGACGATTTCCACGTACCAGTCGTTACGTTCATCGACTTCGCTGCGAAGAAGGTCGGGTAATATCTTAGCCAGATGCGCGGCCACCTTTTCGGGAAGCTCCGGCGCCGGGAGCAGCCCTATCACCCATCCGTACGACGCTGCATCCATCGGTCTCACATGCGAACCGCGCCTCGCTTCGCTTTGCGGGGTAGTCTCGTCATCGACCGATTTCTGGCTTTCCAACTTGCACATGAGAACCTCCCAGTTCGGTCTCTCACGGACCTTGCTATGTGATAAAGCCTCAACTGGCGACCCAACGCGCGTTATTCATGCTGTCATGAGGCAGTCGCTCGATCCTCAACTTCGGGCGCCGGCCTGTACCGTGCTGCGTGGAGACCACAGCCCACGTTGAGCATTTGGACGAAACGGCGACTGACCGAACGCCCGTTTTGTCCGCATAGCTGTCGTCAATGCATCTTGTGCAACAAAGCCATTGGCCAGCAGGGACTTTGCCCCTTGATTCCGGGCTGCCCTAAGGGCAGGGCAGCTTACCCCGCCAGAAGCGCCGCGTTGCCGCCTGCGGCGGTCGTGTCCACGCAGAGATGGCGCTCATGCGCGACATGGGCGAGGTCGGGCAGCGCGGTGATCAGGGCCTTGATCTCTCCGTCGCGGGAGGCGAGGGCCTGTGCATAGGCGCGGGCCTGATCGGCGTCGCCCCACCAGATCGCGGCGGAGAAGCCGGTGAGGGTGGTCAGCGCCTCGGGTGCGAGATCGCCGTTGACTGGCACCGTGTGGCCGCCAAGGGTCTGCACCGCCTTCACCTGCGCGGCGACGGCCTCGCGTCCCGGGCCGAGGCAGAGAAGCGGCGGGCGGGTGACGGTCATCAGGCGGTTCAGCTCTCCGGTCGGGCCGGGCATGAGGGTTTCCGAAATGTCGGCCTCTGCCGCGTCGTTCAGCGCCTTCTGCACGGCTTTCGCATCCGCCTTGCCTCCGAAACCGCCGGGCTGGGCGTCAGGCTGGGCCGGGGCGTAGAAGCGCGGCAGATAATTCGGGCCGCCCGCCTTGGGGCCGGTGCCTGACAGCCCCTCGCCGCCGAAGGGCTGGCTGCCGACAATGGCGCCGATCTGGTTGCGGTTCACATAGATATTGCCGACATGGATCGCATCCGCGACCTCTTGCACGCGGCTGTCGATGCGGGTGTGCAGGCCGAAGGTCAGCCCGAAACCGCGCGCGTTCACATCGGCGATCACCTTGTCCAGATCGCGGTTCTTGAAGGTGGCGAGATGCAGGACGGGGCCGAACACCTCTCGCTCCAGATCGTCGATGCCGTTCACTTTCAGCAAGGTCGGCGGGACGAAGCTGCCTTCGGCGGGCACCTCGCGCTTGTGGAGGAGATTGGTTTTCTGCGCCTCGATATAGCCAGTGATGTCATCCTGCGCCTCGCCGTCAATGACCGGACCGACATCGGTGGACAGCTCACGCGGATCGCCGATGCCGAGCTGGTCCATCGCGCCTTTCAGCATCTCGATCATCTGGGGCGCAACGTCTTCCTGCACATAGAGGCAACGCAGGGCCGAGCATCGCTGGCCCGCCGACTGGAAGCTGGAGGCGACGATGTCGCGCACCGCCTGTTCGGGCAGGGCGGTGGAATCGACGATCATGGCGTTCAGCCCGCCGGTTTCCGCGATCAGCGGGGTGCCGGGGGCAAGGTTTTCGGCCATGGTTCTGGCGATGATCTGCGCCGTGTCGGTCGAGCCGGTGAAGACGACGCCGTTGATCCTTGCGTCAGATGTCAGCGCCGCGCCAACCGTACCGCCATCGCCGGGCAGAAGTTGCAGCGCATGGGCCGGGACGCCTGCCTGATGCAGCAGCCGGGTGGCGACGGCAGCGATCAGCGGGGTCTGTTCGGCGGGTTTCGCCAGCACCGCGTTGCCCGCCATCAGGGCTGCGGCGATCTGGCCCGTAAAGATCGCCAGCGGGAAGTTCCACGGGCTGATCGCGGTGAAGACGCCGCGCGGGGCGTCGTCGCGGGACTCGCCTTGCAGCGCGTAGTAACGCAGGAAATCCACCGCCTCGCGCAGCTCGGCCACAGCGTCGGGCAGGGATTTGCCGCCCTCGGCGTGGAGCGTGGCGAAGATCTCGCCGTGATATTCTTCGTACAGATCGGCGGCGCGGCGCAGCGTCTCGGCGCGCTCGGTCGCCGGGGCGTCCCAGATCGCCGCATCGGCAATGGCGCGGGCGGCGGTGTCGGCATCGGCCTCGGTCACCTGCGCCACGGTTTCGCCGGTGGCGGGGTTGGTGATGGGTCGCGTGTTGCCGCTCGGCTCGGAGACGGTGAGGGGGGCGGCATCCGCGATGCGCTCAGGCGCGGCGGCGCGGATGCGGTCGAGCGTCGCCTGATCGGTCAGGTCATAGCCCTGCGAGTTGCGCCGCTCGGGACCGAAGATGTTTTCGGGACGGTCGAGCAGGGCGGGCGCCTCGGCGCTGTCCAGCAGGGCAAAGGGGTCCTGCGCGATCTCTTCCGGCGGCACGTCCTCATCGACGATCTGATGCACGAAAGAGGAGTTCGCGCCGTTTTCCAGCAGGCGGCGGACCAGATAGGCCAGCAGGTCGCGATGCGCGCCGACCGGGGCATAGATGCGGCAGCGGCGGTCATTGCGTTCCTTGAGCACGATCTCGTGCAGCCGCTCGCCCATGCCATGCAGGCGCTGGAATTCAAATTCGATGTCGCCGACCATATCGAGGATTGCCGCGACGGTATGGGCGTTATGGGTGGCGAATTGCGGATAGATGCGGTCGGCATAGCCGATCAGCTTGCGGGCATTGGCGATATAGGACACGTCGGTTTCCACCTTGCGGGTGAACAGGGTGAAGCCCGGCAGACCCTGGACCTGCGCGTGTTTCATCTCGGTATCCCAATAGGCGCCCTTGACCAGCCGGACCATGATGCGGCGGTCATGGCGTTCGGCCAGATCGTGCAGCCAGTCGATGACCAGCCCGGCGCGCTTGCCGTAAGCCTGCACCACGACGCCGAACCCGTCCCAGCCGGCCAGCGACGGGTCGGACAACACCGCCTCGATGATCTTCAGCGAGATCACCAGCCGGTCCTGTTCCTCGGCGTCGATATTCATGCCCATATTCGCGGCCTTGGCGGCACGGGCGAGGTCCAGCACCACCGGCACGAGATCGGCGATGGCGCGGTCTTCATGCGCGACCTCATAGCGCGGATGCAGCGCCGAAAGCTTGATCGAGATGCCGGGATTGTCGCGGACGGTCTTCTTGTCGCAGGACTTTGCGATGGACTTGATCGCATTGGCGTATTCGCTGGCATAGCGATCCGCATCGGCGCGGGTCATCGCGGCCTCGCCCAGCATGTCGTAGCTGTAGCTGTAGCCCTGACCCTCCAGCTCACGCGCGTTTTTCAGCGCCTCATCTATGGTCTGGCCCAGGACGAATTGCTTGCCCATCTCGCGCATGGCGCGGTTGACGGCGGTGCGGATCACCGGCTCGCCCAGACGCTTGATCGCGCCGCGCAGCGTGCCGACCACGCCGGGCTGATCGTCATCCAGCACCTTGCCGGTCAGCATCAGCGCCCAGGTCGAGGCGTTGACGAGGCTGGAGGAGGCCTCGCCCAGATGTTTGCCCCAGTCCGAGGGCGCGATCTTGTCCTCGATCAACGCATCCATGGTGATCTTGTCGGGGACGCGCAGCATCGCCTCGGCCAGGCACATCAGCGCGATGCCTTCGCGAGTGGACAGCTCGTATTCCGATAGGAAATGCTCCATCAGCGTGGGCTTGTCCTCGGCCCGGATGCGCCGGACCAGATCGCCGGCGCGGTCCGAGATCCGGGCGCGATCCGCGGCAGAAAGCGCGGCCTGACCGATCAGCTCGTCCAGAAGTTGGTCCGCGGGGCGGAACTTGGCTTCGGTCGTGAATGCGGTGAGATCGGTCGCGCTCATATCCATCCTCCTGTTGAAGCTGCCAGTTTATCCGATAGAGAATAGGCGTGGCGGCTGAATTCGAGCCGGTTGGCAGGCGAATGGACTTATTTTGAGAGGATGCGCGCGATGAAGGAACTCGATAGCACCAATCGCCGGATCCTCGCCGAGCTTGTCGCCAATGCCCGCATCCCGGTGAGCGAGCTGGCCCGCAAGGTCGGGCTGTCGAAGACCCCGGTCACGCAGCGCATTCGCCAGATGGAGGAGATGGGGCTGATCACCGGATATCGCGCGATCCTGTCGCCGCTTCAGCTTGGGCTGACCCATGTCACCTATATGGAGGTGCGGCTGTCGGATACGCGCAAGAAGGCTCTGGAAGAGTTCAACGCCCATGTCCGCGGGATTTCCGAGATCGAGGAATGCTATATGATCGCCGGCGGATTCGACTATCTGCTGAAGATCCGCTCACGCGATATGATGCATTTCCGCGAGATCATGGCGGACCGGATTTCCACCCTGCCGCATGTCTCGGCCACGAGCAGCTTCGTCGCGATGGAGGCGGTGGTCGAGCAGAGCTGGACAGAGGTTTAGGTCGGTATCGGCTGCGGGGCCTTGTCGATCCGAAGGACGCGAAAGCTGGGTCGCGGGCGACAGGGCCGCCAGCGAGTCTGTCGTCTTGTCGCGCCACAACTCTTTCGGCGCGGTCGGATCAATCCTTGCCGAGCCGGATCACCCGCTTGCCGAAATTCTCGCCGCGCAGAAGACCCGCAAAGGCATTTGGCGCGTTTTCGAGACCGTCAATGACCTCTTCGCGGTAATGCAGCTTTCCATCCCGGATCCAGCCGCCGACTTCGCTGGCGAACTCGTTGTAATACTGGCCGAATTCTTCGAATACGATGAAGCCGCGCAGGGTCATGCGCTTGATGAGGATCTGGCTCATCAGCCAGTTGAGCCGGTCCGGCCCGTCGGGCAGCGAGGTGGCGTTGTACTGCGAGACCAGACCACAGACCGGGATGCGGGCGTGGTCGTTCAGCCGGGGCAGCACCGCGTTCAGAACTTTGCCACCGACATTCTCGAAATACACGTCGATGCCGTCCGGGGTGGCCTCGGCTAGGTTTTCCTTCAGGTTGTCGGCCTTGTGGTCGATGCAGGCGTCGAAGCCCAGCGTCTCAACCGCGTAACTGCATTTCTCGGGCCCGCCAGCGATGCCCACGACGCGGCAGCCGAGGATCTTGCCGATCTGGCCCACGGTTGCGCCGACGGGGCCGGTGGCGGCGGCGACGGCGATGGTCTCGCCCGGTTTCGGCTGGCCGATCTTGGTCAGCCCGGCCCATGCGGTCAGTCCCGGCATGCCGAGCGCGCCTAGCGCCCAGGACGGGTTGTCGGGGTTTTTGCCGAGATTGGTCACCTCGGTCCCGTCAGAGAGGGTGTAATCCTGCCAGCCCCCGAAATTCAGCACCCAGTCGCCCTCCGCGAAACCGTCGAGCTGCGAGGCGACAACGCGGCTGACCGTGCCGCCGACCATGACGCCGCCGATCTCGACCGGTTCGGCATAGGAGGGGGCATCGCTCATCCGGCCACGCATATAAGGGTCCAGCGAGAGATATTCGGCGCGCAGCAACATCTCGCCAGGGCCGGGCTGCGGCACATCCGTTTCGATCAGCTTGAGCGTGTCCGCATCCGGCTCGCCCTTGGGGCGGCGGTTGAGGATCCACTGGCGGTTGACGGTATCGGATTGCGGCATGTTGGACTCCGGTGGTTGAGGGGATGGCCGCGCCGAAGAGGCGCTGCGCTTAGTTCAGCGGATGAAACGCATGTACCCGGCGCCGGGTTCGATCTCCATCCCGGATGACGGAGGGTCAGCAGCGATCCAGGTGGGGTGGGGTATGCTGTAAGGGCGCGGCGCTCAGCATTCTGGCAGGTTCACGGCGATGCCACCCTGCGAGGTTTCCTTGTATTTGTCGCTCATGTCGCGGCCGGTTTGCAGCATCACCCGGATGCAATTGTCGAGCGGCATGAAATGCTGCCCGTCCCCGCGCAGAGACAGGCTGGCCGCCGACACCGCCTTGATCGCGCCGAGCGCGTTGCGTTCGATGCAGGGCACCTGCACCAGCCCCGCTGCCGGGTCGCAGGTCATGCCGAGATGATGCTCCAGCGCGATCTCGGCGGCGTTTTCCACCTGTTCATTCGTGCCGCCCAGCACCGCGCACAGCCCCGCCGCCGCCATCGCCGCAGCCGAGCCGACCTCGCCCTGGCAGCCGACCTCGGCGCCCGAGATCGAGGCGTTATGCTTGATCAGCCCGCCGATCGCCGCCGCGACCAGCAGGAAATCCCGCATCCCCGCTTTGGTCGCGCCGTTGGCGTGGTCGCGGTAATAGCGCATGACGGCGGGCACCACCCCCGCCGCGCCATTGGTGGGGGCGGTGACGACGCGCCCTCCCGCGGCGTTTTCCTCGTTCACCGCCATGGCATAGACGCTCATCCAGTCGTTGATCGTGTGGGGCTGCGGCATGTTCATGCCGCGCTCGGCCTGAAGGCTCTCATGGATCGCCTTCGCCCGGCGGCGCACCTTCAGCCCGCCCGGAAGGATACCCTCCTGGCTCAGGCCGCGATCGATGCAGTCATCCATCGCCTCGAGGATCGCGTCCAGCCGGGCATCCACACCACCGCCATGCACGGCGCGTTCGTTTTCGCGCTTCATCCGGGCGATGGACTTGCCCGAGGCGCGGCCCATCTCCAGCATTTCCGCCGCCGAGCCGAAGGGGTGCGGGCAGTTCAGTGCCTCCTTGCGCTCGGAGAGCGAGGCGTCGCGGCCGGCGTCTTCCATTTCGGCCTCGGTCACGATGAAGCCGCCGCCGACCGAGTAATAGGTCTGGGCGTAGAACAGATTGCCGTCGGCGTCATGGCCGCGCAGCACCATGCCGTTGGCGTGGCCGGGCAGAGGCGGGCCGTAATCGAAGACCAGATCCGTCTCGGGATCAAAGCGCAGCGTGCCGAGGCCTTCGGGCGAGACGGTCTTCTCCCTGCGCACGCGCGCCTCGATCCCCTCTGCCGCGTCCGGGTCAAGCGTCCGGGGCACCAGCCCGCAAAGCCCGAGGATCACCGCGCGGTCGGTGGCGTGACCCTTGCCGGTGAAAGCCA
Source organism: Paracoccus sediminicola (assembly GCF_027912835.1). Taxonomy (NCBI): domain Bacteria; kingdom Pseudomonadati; phylum Pseudomonadota; class Alphaproteobacteria; order Rhodobacterales; family Paracoccaceae; genus Paracoccus; species Paracoccus sediminicola. Next base: position 2,259,491 of record NZ_CP115768.1, on the reverse strand, counting down.
GCGAACCATGCAGCGTTGCACTGAGCCGCGCCAGAGGGCCGCAGCCGGGATAGGCCCCGCGGCCCTGCCGCAAATCCTCGATGAAGCGCGCGGCGGCGATCATCGGGCCCATCGTGTGCGACGAGGAGGGTCCGATCCCGATCTTGAAGATGTCGTCAACTGACAGGAACATGCCCATCCCTTACGCAATTTCCGCGCCGCCGGCCAGATGCCGCCTGCTTAGCGCGCGGCTTCGGCGGCGAGTTCGCGGCAGCCCCGGCGAAGCGTCTGCGCGAGAAACGGGGCGAAGCTGTTCCAGACATCCATGCGGTATCGGCCAGGCGCGTCGTGCCAGAGCGTGACGGTCGCGCCGTCGAACACGGTGCGCCGCGCGGCCCCTTCGGGGATCGAGGCGAGGTCGCGCGGGCAGCCAATGGAAAGCAGCCCGGCCGCAAGCCGGCCGTCGATCAGGAAGGTGATCTCTCTTCCCGAAAGATCGACGGCGCTATGTGGGTGGCTGTCATAGACGCCGGAAAGCGCGGCCAGCGTCGCCGCGACCGCATCGACATGCAGCAGCAGCAGCCATTCATCGGGGCCGAGTTTCAGCGCCTCGATCCTGTCGCGGGCCTGACGCTGGCCGATGCGGTCGGGCAGCGGAAGACCAAGCGGGGCCTCGAAGGCGGCAAGATCGCCCCGCGCGCGCAGCGAGATGCGGCCATGCGGACCCAGTGTCTCGACCCGCAGCCCCTCGGTTTCGGCGATGATCCGGGGGTGCAGCGCAGAGAGTTGTTGCGCCATGTTCAGCCCTCCGCCCCGATTTTCAGCCGCGCATTCTCTGGGTCATGGAACACGGTCGGCACGATCTTCGCCGCGATCACCCGGTCGGGCATGGGGATATGCACCCTCTCGCCCATCCGGTCATGCCCGCCCTCGATCAGCGCCAGAGCGATGGGCCGCCCGGTCGTGCCCTGATCGTAGGATGAGGTGACATGGCCCACCATCTTCATCGGCACCGGCTGATCCGGGTCGAGCACGATCTGAGCGCCCTCTTCCAGCTTGCTGCGATCCTCGGTCAGCAGCCCGACAAGCTGCTTGCGCCCCTCGGCCACCAGATCGGGACGCATCAGCCCGCGCATGCCGACGAAATCGGGCTTCTTCTTGCCGACCGCCCAGCCCATACCGGCATCGTAAGGCGTGACCGTGCCGTCCGTGTCCTGCCCGACGATGATATAGCCTTTCTCGGCGCGCAGCACATGCATCGTCTCGGTCCCATAGGCGCAGATGCCGTGCTTCTGCCCGGCCTGCCACAGCGTCTCCCACAGCTGGCGGCCATAGGGTGCTGCGACGTTGATCTCGAACCCGACCTCGCCGGTGAAGCTGAGCCGGAAGAGCCGCGCGGGCAGTCCCGCAACCACGCACTCGGCGCAGGACATATGCGGGAAGTCATCGTCGCTCAGCGTGACAGCTTCGACCAGCGGTTGCAGCAGCGCGGCGGCGCGGGGGCCGTTCAGCGCGATGGTCGAGAACTGTTCGGTGGTCGAGGTCAGCCAGACATCCAGATCGGGCCATTCGGTCTGAAGGTAATCCTCCATCATGTTCATCACCCGCGCCGCCCCGCCGGTGGTAGTGGTGACGTGGAACCGGTCCTGCGACAGCCGCCCGATCACCCCGTCATCGCGGATGAAGCCGTCATCGCCAAGCAGCAGCCCATAGCGGCAGCGGCCCGGCGCGAGCTTGGTCCAGGGGTTGGTATAGATGCGATTCATGAATTCGACCGCATCCGGGCCGACCACCTCGATCTTGCCGAGGGTCGAGGCGTCGAAGATCCCGACCCCGCCCCGCGTCGCTGCACATTCGCGGCGCACGGCAGCGTCCATGTCTTCGCCCGGCTGCGGGAAATAGCGCGCCCGCCGCCACTGGCCGACATTCTCGAACACCGCGCCCTTTTCCTCGGCCCAGGGGTCGATCTGGGTCTTGCGGGTGAGCTCGAAATGATCGCCGCGATGATAGCCGGCGAAGGCGCCGAAGCTGGTCGGCGTATAGGGCGGGCGGAACGTGGTCAGCCCGACCTGCGGCTGCGGCTTGCCAAGCGCGTCTGCAGCGATGTTCAGCCCGTTGATATTGGACATCTTGCCCTGATCGGTCGCCATGCCATTGGTGGTATAGCGCTTCACATGCTCGATCGAGCGCATCCCCTCGCGCACCGCCAGCCGCAGATCCTTGGCGGTCACGTCATTCTGGAAGTCGACGAAGGCCTTGACGCGGGATGGGTCGCGGTCGGTGGGAAGCTCTCGCATGGTCTCGCCGCTGCCGGTGCGGTCGTGATCGACGGCATAGCGCCGCGCGCCGCCCGCGCCCCCGAGCGCCTGCACCGCCGCCCGGCCCTGTTCGGCGCCGTCATTCAGCGCCGCCTCGATCCCCCAGAGACCGCGCCCGGCGCCCGCGATCACGCAATCTTCGGGCGTGTCTTTCGGCAGGAAGGTGGTCAGGTCGTCATCCCATTGCAGGCTGCCCTTCGTATGCGAGAAGAGATGCAGCGAGGGCGTCCAGCCCCCGGACATCAGCAGGCAGTCGCAATAGATCCGCTCACCCGCGCCGACCGTGCCGCCCTGAACCGGGTTCACCGTCACATGCGCGACACGCAGCCGCCCGCCAGTCGCGGTGACGCTGTGGGACAGGCGGACATGGATGCCCCGCAGCCTTGCCGCCGATGCCAGATCCTCCGAGACCTGCTGCCGTGTGTCGATGATCGCCTTGACCCGCGTGCCCGCATCGCTCAGATCGAAGGCCGCGTGCCAGGCGCTGTCATGGCTGGTGACGACCACCGCCTCATTGCCGACCCGCACGCCGAAGCGGTGCAGATAGCTCTGCGCAGATCCCGCCAGCATCACGCCGGGCCGGTCATTGCCACTGAACACGAGGGGCTTTTCCAAGGCCCCCTGCGCCAGCACCACCTGTCGCGCCCTGACCCGCCACAGCCGTTCGCGCGGCAGATCGGGGTTCGGTTCGGGCAAATGGTCGGTCAGCCGCTCGACCATGCCGATCATGTTCTGGTGGTAATAGCCGATCGCCGTGGTCCGGGTCATCACCCGCACCCCTGCCGCGCGCAGTCGGTCAAGCGCAGCCGCCAGCCAGTTCCATGCGGGCCGCCCGTCGATCACGGCTTGAGGTTCAGACAGCAGCGTGCCGCCGGCCTCGGCATTCTCATCGACGATCACGACCGAGAGGCCCTGTTCCGACGCCGCCTCTGCCGCCGCCAGCCCCGCCGGACCGGCGCCGACGATCAGCAGATCGCAATGCAGATAGCGCGAAGCGTAGTGATCGGGGTCTTCGTGATCCGGCGCGGTGCCCAGACCGGCGGCGGCGCGGATGAAGGGTTCATAGACGCGGTGCCAGAAGCTTTGCGGCCATTTGAAGGTCTTGTAATAAAACCCCGCCGAAAACAGCGGCGAGACCGCGTCATTCGCCGCGCCGATGTCGAATGTCAGGCCTGGATAGCGGTTCTGCGACACCGACCGCAGCCCGGGCCAGATTTCCTGCATGGTGGCGCGGGTATTGGGCTCGGCCCGGCCCGGCCCGCGGCTTGTGCCGATCAGCGCATTGGGTTCCTCGGACCCTGCCGCGACCGGGCCGCGCGGGCGATGATACTTGAAGGACCGCCCCATCAGATGGACGCCATTGGCCAGCAGCGCCGAGGCGACCGTGTCGCCCGCGAGGCCCTGATACTCCACGCCGTCGAAGTGGAAACCGACTGGCTGCGCGTGATCGACACGGCCCTTGCCGGGGATGCGAAAACTCATGCCCGATCCTCCGGCTCTGGCAGGTCGGGCCGAGGCTCGCCCGCCTTGTAGGTGGTCAGGAAACGGTCGCTGACCGTGTCGCGCACGGCGTTGAAAAAGCGCCCGCAGCCGTGAAAATGTCGCCAGCGTTCGTCATGCGGACCGCGACGGTTCTCGCGGATGAACAGGAACGCCTCCCAGTCCTCGTCGGACTGTGCCGAGGGAAGCTCGGGCCGGACCACATGGGCCTGGCCGGCATAGGTGAATTCCGCCTCAGGCAGGATTTCCTCGCAATAAGGGCAATGGATCAGCAACATGGCAGCCTCAATGCGCGACGGCGGCGGCGGCGGCTTCGTCGATCAGACGACCGCTGCGGAACCGCTCCATCGTAAAGGGGGCGTTGATCGGATGCGGCTCGTCGCGCGCGATGGTCCATGCGAAGGTGTGGGCGGCGCCGGGGGTCGCCTTGAACCCGCCCGTCCCCCAGCCGCAATTGACGTAAAGCCCCGGCACTGGCGTTTTCGAGATGATCGCCGAGCGGTCCGGCGTCACATCCACGATGCCGCCCCATTTCCTGAGCATCCGCATCCGGGTGAAGATCGGGAAGATCTCGCAGATCGCGGCGACGGTGTGTTCGATCAGCGGCAGCCCGCCCCGCTGGCTGTAGCTGGTATATTGGTCGGTGCCCGAGCCGATCACCAGCTCGCCCTTGTCGGACTGGCTGATATAGGCATGGACCGTGTTCGACATGACCACGCAGGGCAGGACCGGCTTCACCGGCTCTGACACGAGCGCCTGTAGGGGATAGCTTTCCAGCGGCAACCTTACCCCCGCGCTTTGCATCACCACCGAGCTATGCCCGGCTGCCGATACCGCGACCCTCTTCGCCTTGATGAAGCCCCTGCCGGTCTCGACCCCGGCGACCGAGCCGTCCGGGTTGCGCCGGATCTCCGTCACCGGGCAGTTCTGGATGATGTCCACGCCGCGCGCCGCCGCGCCGCGCGCATAGCCCCAGGCCACGGCATCATGCCGCGCCGTCCCGGCCCGTTCCTGCAACGCACCGCCCAGCACGGGATGGCGCGCGGTCGGCGAGATGTTCAGCGGCGGACAATACGCCTTGCATTCCTGCGGCGTGAGCCAGCGATTATCCACCCCGTTCAGCCGGTTGGCGTGGATATGGCGCTGCGCGCTTTGAACGTCATGCACGTTATGCGCCAGCATCAGCACACCGCGCCGCGAATACATCACGTTATAGTTCAGCTCCTGGCTCAGCCCCTCCCAGAGATCGACCGAGTGATCGTAAAGCCGCGCGCTTTCGTCATAGAGATAATTCGAGCGGATGATCGTCGTGTTCCGCCCGGTATTGCCGCCGCCGAGCCAGCCCTTGTCGATCACCGCGATATTGGTGATGCCGTGCTGCTTCGCGAGGTAATAGGCCGTGCCCAGACCATGCCCGCCCGCGCCGACGATGACGACGTCATATTCGGTCCTGGGCTGCGCCTCGGGCCACTGCGCATCCCAGTTCCTGTTGCCGGTCAGGGCATTGGCCAGCAGGGTCAGGGCGTTGAATCGGGTCATCGGCGGGGCCTGTTCGCGAGAGCTCTGGACAGAATCATAGAATCTGCCAGAATTTTCCGAGGGAAGAATCACGACATCTCGGATGTAGGATTGCGTCATGGCCTCGCGCGACACTCCACCCCGGAAGCGGCTGCGTGTGGGGTTTCTGCTGGCCGATGGGTTTACCCTCTCCGCCTTCGCGAATTTCGTCGATGTGCTGCGGCTGGCCGCGGATGAGGCCGATAAGTCCCGCCCGATCCTCTGCGACTGGGAGGTGCTGTCCGAACGGCTGGAGACGGTCCGGTCAAGCTGCGGGGTGCGTGTCCAGCCCGACCGGCGGCTGCGCGAGGCGGGGCGCTATGATTACCTGGTCGTGGTTGGCGGTGTGATGCGCGACGAGGCAATGCTGGATGCCGAGGCTGTGGGTTTCCTTCAGCGCGCGGCGGCGGCGGGCGCGCCGCTGATCGGGCTGTGCACCGGGGTGTTCATCCTTCAGGATGCGGGGCTGCTGAAGGGTTATCGCTGCTGTGTGAGCTGGTTTCACCATCAGGACTTCGTGGATCGTTTCGACAGCGCGCGGCCGGTCTCGGATCAGATTTTCGTCGTGGATCGCGACCGGCTGACCTGCTCGGGCGGGCACAGCGCGGCGCATCTGGCGGCGTTTCTGGTGTCGCGCCATATCGGTGCCTCGGCGGCGGTGAAAAGCCTGAACATCATGATGATCGACGACCCGCTGAGCGGAGAGCGCCCGCAGCCCGGCCCGCAATTCGCCCATCGGCCCAACGATGCCCTGGTGAAACGGGCGGTCCTGCGGATGCAGCAGAATATCGAGACGCCGCTCTCGGTGGATCAGATCGCCGAGGGGCTGGAAGTCGGGCGCCGCACGCTGGAACGCAGGTTTCTGGGGGATCTGGGGCGGACGCCGCATCAGGTTTATCTGGACCTGCGGCTGGATCAGGTTCTGCACAAGCTGCGGAGCACGGCGCTGCCGATCACGGATATCGCCCATTGCTGCGGTTTCTGCGACGCGCCGCATCTGACCCGCACCCTGCGCCGACAGCGGGGGATCACCCCCGCCGATTATCGCCGCGCGCAGTCGGCAGCGGCGTAGGGTGCGCCGGCGAGCGGGTCTGCCCTGCCTTCGGTCTGAGAGCGGGTGCCTCCTTCACGGTGGTCCTGCCCCCTGACACCGGCCCGGGTTGATTGCGAATTTTTGGGTAGATGTCTTGCCACGGAGAAGTGTACCGATGCCGAAGAAAAGATGCGGCGGCGAGCAGATTGCTTTTGCGTCAAGGGAAGCAGAGTCCGGAACCACGGTCGGCGAGACCTACACTTAGATGGGATCGCGTCAGCGGCAGCTTATCGCTGGAACACGGTCTATGAAGGCGTGGGCCTGTTTGAGATCCGGCGGCTGAAGCATCGTGACCACGAGAATGGCAAGCTGAAGCGTCGGATCGCGGATCTGACATCGGACAAGATCATGCGTCAGGATGCGCTCTCCGCCGGGACTACCTGAACGCATCATGGTTCGTATCGATGAACGACGACCGAAAAAGGATCGACAACCGGCAAACTGACCGCGATGAGACCAGGCCGCAGCCCTCGCTCGGCAAATTGAGGCCCCGCAAGTTTGCAGCACAACCAGGCGAGTCCCGGAAGATCGCAGGAAGGCCAGAACAGAAACGGGGTGAGTTTCAGCGGTCGAGAGGACTCTCCGTCAAAGTGAGGGAGGTTCCGGGGGGGCAGATCATTCGGAACCGACAGTCCGGCGGCTGGCGAAAATCATCGGGCGGAATAACGCGGCTTTGATGCAGTAAAAAGACGCGTAGCGACAATAGACGAAGAATACCGTGGCAATCCAGGATCGGGAAAATGGTCGGAGCGAGAGGATTCGAACCTCCGACCCCCTGCTCCCGAAGCAGGTGCGCTACCAGGCTGCGCTACGCTCCGACCGTGGAGGGGCAGGTAACGCGCAGCGGTCGGGAATGCAAGGGGATTCGGCGTGATTCGGTTGGCTCAGTGATTTGCCGGGCCGCGGCCGGTCAGGATGCGCAGGATCAGGCTAGAGCGCGGGGCGGTAACGCTTTCGGCACGGACCCGCGACGCCGTCACCGGGCTCGTCGACTCGCTGCCGCGGGCGCGTTCGCGGGCGACGATATAGATGCCGGAGCAGATAATCACCGCAGCGCCGATCAGGGTCGGTCGATCAAGTGTCTCTCCGAAGACGAACCAGCCATAGATCGTGGCCCAGATCATCTGCGAATACTGCATCGGCGCGATGATCGCGGCCTCGCCGTTGCGATAGGCCAGGATCGACAGGAAGCCGCCGGTCAGTCCCAGCACCGCAATCAGCCCGGCCATGCCCAGATGCGGAAGCTGCATCGGCGTATAGTTCAGCGTCAGCCCGGCACCCGTCAGCAACAGATTGCCCAGCATCGGCCACATCAGCAGCACAAGCGGACGCTCGGAACTGCCGAGCTTGCGGGTGATGACGGCGGCGGTTGCCGTGCAGGCTGCGCCCATGAGCGCGGCGAGATGCCCGAGAGACAGCGCCTGCCCGGCACCCGGCCTCAGCACGATCAGCACACCGCACAGCCCGAGCGCCACGGCCAGCCAGCGATGGATGCCGACCCGCTCGCCCAGGATCGGGATCGACAGCAGCGTGATCAGCAGCGGGGCCGAGAACAGAATCGCATAGACCTGCGCCAGAGGCAGGGTCGAAAAGGCGTAGAACCCGCCGACCCCCGCCATCATCCCGCAAAGCGACCGCGCCGCCACCCAGCCGGGCCGGTTCGGACGCAATGTCCCGGGCGTGCGCTCCTGCATCAGGATCAGCGAGACCAGCGGGAAGGACAGGAGCGATGAAAAGAACAGCACCTGCAAAGAAGGGTAGTGCGCGCCGAGCATCTTGATGATGACGTCATGCGTGGCAAAGACGCCCATCGACAAGAGCGCGAAGCCGATGCCTTTCAGATTGCTCGACGCGGCCATGTTCAGCGGTCGGAGAGGGCGGCGACGATCTTGTCACCCATCTCGGAGGTCGAAATCGGCGTGCCGCCATCGGGGCCCATCAGATCGGCAGTGCGCGCGCCCTCGGCCAACACCTTTTCGACGGCTGCTTCCAGCTGGTCTGCGGCCTCGCCCTCGCCGAAGGAATAGCGCAGCGCCATGGCGAAGCTGAGGATGCAGGCAATCGGGTTGGCCTTGCCCTGACCGGCAATGTCGGGGGCCGAGCCGTGAACGGGTTCATACAGCGCCTTGGGGCGGCCATTTTCCATCGGGGCGCCGAGACTTGCCGAGGGCAGCATCCCGAGACTGCCGGTCAGCATCGCCGCCAGATCCGACAGCAGGTCGCCGAACAGGTTGTCGGTCACGATCACGTCGAACTGGCGCGGCGCGCGGGTCAGCTGCATCGCGCCGGCATCGGCATACATATGGCTGAGTTCGACATCGGGGTATTCATTGTCATGCACCCACTGGACTTCTTCGCGCCAGAGAATGCCCGATTCCATCACATTGGCCTTCTCCATCGAGCAGACCTTGTTGCCGCGCTGTTTCGCCAGTTCGAAGGCCGAGCGGGCGACGCGGCGGATCTCGCCGCTGGTATAACGCTGCGTGTTGATGCCGACGCGACCGCCTTCGTTTTCGGGGTTGTTGCCGTCATCGTGAATGCCGCGCGGCTCGCCGAAATAGACGCCCGAGGTCAGCTCACGCACGATCAGGATATCGAGACCGGCAACGATCTCGCGCTTCAGCGACGAGAAATCGGCCAGCGCGTCGAAACATTGCGCCGGGCGGAGATTGGCATAGAGGTCCATCTCTTTGCGAAGCCGCAGCAGACCGCGCTCGGGCTTGACGCTGAAATCGAGCGAATCGTATTTCGGTCCGCCCACCGCGCCGAGAAGCACCGCGTCGACGGATTGTGCCTTTTCCATGGTTTCGTCGGTCAGCGGGATGCCATGCGCGTCATAGGCGCAGCCTCCGACCAGCCCTTCCGAGAGGTTGAAACGCATGTCGCGATTGGTCTGAAACCAGTCGATGACCTTGCGCACCTCGGTCATGACTTCGGGGCCGATCCCGTCACCGGGCAGGATCAGAAGCGAATAATCGGACATGGATTTCCTCGTTTTTGCAGGGGTTGCGTTGGGGTAACGCTCGGGGGTGATCTGGTCAAGTTCACGCGTAATTGGGTTGCGGTTCGCGGTCGGATGGGGACTCTCTGGACCAACTCGACGCAACCGGAGGATGTTCTATGCCCCGACCGATCCGCATGATTCTTGCCGCTGTGCTGGCCGTGTTCACGGCTGGCGGCGCTGCCGTGGCAGAGGGCAAGGTGGTGGTGGATCTGCCGAACCTCTCGGGCATGTCCGACGCCGATGCCGAAAAGCTGATCGCCGCTTTGGCGCAGGTCAATGTCATTGCCTCGAACTGCCCCGATTACAGCATCACGGATGGCGAATGGCTGTTGCTGATGGGCACCGGCGACATGCTGGCGAAAGAGCTTGGGATGGACCCCGAAGCTTATGATGAACGGTTTTACGGCCCGGCCTTCCAGATGCTGGACGATCCTGGTGCCTGCGACCGGATCGGTCCCAGAGCCCGCCCGATCATCGACGATCTGATCGAGAGGGGCGGCGGGACCGAGCCGGTGGCCGAATAGCTTACTGCCGCAATTCGACATCGACCCAGACCATGCGGTGGTCCGAGGCGCGCGCCACCGTTTCGGCGGCGCGCGTGCCGGGGGCGGGCCAGACCGTCGCGGCCCCGCTAAGGCGCAGATCGGCCGAGGGCAGCACATAGCTCACCCGCAGATTTCCGGGCGCGCCATCGGGCCAGTCCACCGTGTCCAGCGCCGGGTCGCCGCGGTGATCCGGGTCTGATGCCGCCGAGGCTCCTGCACTGCGCGGCACCGGGTCCTGTAGTCGCGGATCGGCCAGCAATTCGCGGATCGCCTTGTGACGGCCTTCTCCGTCCAGAGGGTCGAGATTGGCATTTCCGGCCAGAACAAAGGGCTGCGACGGCAGATGATCCTTCCAGAAGGCGATCTCATCGTGATTGCGGCGGCCATTGCGGTCCTCGGGGCCGTCGAAGACCGGCGGCGCGGCCGAGAATGCCAGCAGATACAGGGGGGGCTCGGTCAGGATTTCGACAGCCCAGTGGCCGCTATCCGAGAGCCGCTGCACCTGGGCGGCCGAGGGCGACAGCGCATCGCCCATCAGGTTGCCGGGCAGATCGCGCCACAGCAGATCGCTGTAATCCGTGACCTCACCGAGAGGAAATCGCGACAGCAGCGCCATGGCGTTTTGCCCGGTAAAACTGCCCCATCCCTGCGCATCCTCTGCCTCTCCCAGCCGCCCGTCACCATCCAGATCGGCGCCGCTCGGCAGGCCGCTATTGGGTCGCAGCGCCAGAAGATGCGGGTAGTCCGCGCCACTTTCGCGCAGCAGAGCCGCAAATTCGCTGAGCGCTGCGCGCTCGTGATCCCAGTCGATCCCGGTCAGCAGCAGGATATCGGGACGGGCTCCGGTGATCACCGATACGACGGCTCCAATCTGGGAGTCATCGCCGCTGCGAAGATCGCGCAGCAGCAGACCCGGCCCCTTGCGCGTCAGCCCCGGATCATAGCTGGCGACACGGATCGTCTCGGAGCACGCCGCGCCGCAAAGGAAAAGCGGCGCCAGAAGCGCCGCTGCCCATGCCGCTGTCAGACCCAAGGCCGCGACTGGCCGGCCTGTGCCTCGAACGCATCGATAGCGGCGCTTTTTTCAAGCGTCTGCCCGATATCGTCCAGCCCGTTCAGCAGGTTATGCTTGCGCGTCTGGTCGATCTCGAAGCCATACTCGGTCCCGTCTGGCGAGGTCACTGTCTGCGCTGCCAGATCCACGGTAAGTTTCGCATTTGCCCCGTTGCGGGCGTCGTCCATCAGCGCGTCCACGGCCTCTTGCGGCAGCTTGATCGGCAGGATGCCGTTCTTGAAGCAGTTGTTATAGAAAATATCCGCGAAGCTGGTCGAGATCACGCAGCGAATGCCGAAATCCAGCAACGCCCAGGGCGCATGTTCCCGCGATGAACCGCAGCCGAAGTTGTCGCCCGCGACGATGATCTCGGCATTGCGATAGGCAGGCTGGTTGAGGACGAAATCCTCGATCTCGTTGCCTTCGCGGTCATAGCGCATCTCGTCGAACAGGTTCTTGCCGAGACCCGAGCGGTGGATCGTTTTCAGAAACTGTTTGGGGATGATCATATCGGTGTCGATATTCACAAGCGGCATGGGCGCCGCGACGCCGGTGAGGGTGGTGAAGGGTGGCATTTTACATTCTCGCTTCTTGACTTTGTCGGATAAGAACCACATTTTGTACGTCAAATGGGCTGGAGTTTTTCGGTCGGCGGCGGGTTGCTGGGGTCACTCGGCAGCCCGTCTGCTTTTCTACGGGAAAGACTTGAAGCGTCCGTTGCATAATTTTGTCCTCAAGATTTCGGCGGCACGATTTGTCTGATCGGGGCGAAGATAGCTTAGGCCTAGGGGTCTGGCCGCTAGATCGGCCAATTGAAGCCCGGATGAGTTGCAGCGTTTGTCGCAGAAACGGGGCTTCCAATCGATTTGCTGTACCGAAGTTAACGGGCGTCCAATTCGTGGGCTTCCCCTAGCCACGCGCGCCATTTCCAGTTCAAGTTGGCGATCCTCATTGTTCCCACGCGCTTCCAGAACTACTGTAGTTTCCCTTGCGTGCTGGCCGTAGCGACTAAGGCGCAGTGCAGCTTCCTCCATGCAGAAAGTGATCGCGAGCGCATAGGGATCCCACGGGTCGGAATACCGGCTCCGCAGCTTGGCCTTGTCGATGACCGCACAGCATATCTCGATATCAGCCCTTTGGATAATGTCATTGGTGCGCTGTAAGAAGTTTTCTCGCTCGCCCACATCCCGTTGCAGAAAGGCAAAATCCTTTGACTGACGACGGATATCGCGCTCGTGTAGGATCAACTGATCATGACCAACAAAGTCGAATTTCAGCCTTTGAAGTGCGGGGACCACTGCGCTTATGTAGTGATCCTTTTTCACCAGTACGAAAACCAGAACGAAAATGGGAAAATCGTCCTGATCCGCACCAAGAACGGGCGAGCCGCTCTCGTCAGCATATATGATGTAATCCGAGAAGCTCACGCCGTTTCGTTCATCACCTCGCGCACATCGACCAGATGGCCGGCGACCGCCGCCGCTGCCGCCATGACCGGCGACATCAGATGCGTCCGGCCGCGATAGCCCTGACGGCCTTCGAAATTGCGGTTCGAGGTCGCGGCGCAGCGTTCTTCGGGCGCGAGCTGGTCGGGGTTCATGCCAAGGCACATCGAACAGCCGGCCATGCGCCATTCGAAACCGGCATCGGTGAAGATCCTGTCCAGACCCTCTTCCTCGGCCTGCGCGCGCACAAGGCCGGAACCGGGCACGACCATGCCGCGCACCCCGTCCGCAAGCTTCTTGCCCTTGAGGATGGAAGCGGCGGCGCGCAGATCTTCGATCCGGCCATTCGTGCAGGAGCCGATGAACACCGCGTCGATGGCGATATCGGTCAGCTTCGTGCCGGGCTTGAGCCCCATGTAATCCAGCGAGCGCCGCGCGGCCTCGACCTTGCCGCCGGAGAAATCTTCCGGCGCGGGCACCGTCCCGGTGATCGGCAGCACATCTTCGGGAGAGGTGCCCCAGGTCACGACCGGCGCGATCTCTTCGGCCCGGATGGTGACGACCTTGTCGTAATGCGCGCCTTCATCGGTTTTCAGCGTCTTCCACCAGTTCAGCGCAGCTTCCCACGCGGCGCCTTTCGGTGCATGGGGGCGGCCCTTCACATATTCGAAGGTCTTTTCATCGGGCGCGATCAGACCGGCGCGGGCGCCGCCTTCGATGGCCATATTGCAGACCGTCATGCGGCCTTCCATGGACAGATCGCGGATCGCCTCTCCGCAATATTCGATGACATGGCCATTGCCGCCTGCCGTGCCGGTCTTGCCGATCACCGCGAGCGTGATGTCCTTGGCCGTCACGCCGGGGCGCAGCTTGCCGGTGATTTCCACCTTCATGTTCTTCGACTTGGACTGGATCAGCGTCTGGGTGGCCAGAACATGTTCCACCTCGGAGGTGCCGATCCCGTGGGCGAGCGCGCCGAAGGCGCCATGGGTCGCGGTATGGCTGTCGCCGCAGACGACGGTCATGCCGGGCAGGGTCCAGCCCTGTTCGGGGCCGACGATATGGACGATGCCCTGACGGATATCGTTCATCGAATAGTAGTTCGGCAGGCCGAATTCGCGGGCATTCTTGTCCAGCTCGGCCACCTGAATGCGGCCCTCGGGGTTTTCGATGCCGTTCACCCGGTCGGGGGTGGTCGGCACGTTATGGTCGGGAACCGCGATGGTCTGGTCCGGGCGGCGGACCTTGCGGCCCGACATGCGCAGCCCTTCGAAGGCCTGCGGTGAGGTCACCTCATGGACCAGATGGCGGTCGATATAAAGGATCGTGGTGCCGTCATCGGTGACATCGACGACATGGGCGTCCCAGATTTTATCGTAGAGCGTGCGGGGCGCGCCCGCGTTGGTGGTGCCGGTCATGGCTGTTCTCTTGTCAAGGAGTGGCTTTTTGGGGTGATCGGAGGGCACCGGATCACAGTCGTGCAGTCACGGACAGGCTTTCGCCATAGAAGCGGCCCGGCAGGCGGGCGCGGTCGTGAATGTTGAAATAGCGCATCATCGGCGCAGAGACTAAGCCCGTGACGCTGCGTAGGCAAGGGATTCGCGGCGGCTATCAGCTGCGCACTGTCGCGCCAATCGCGCAGGAGGCGCTTTGGCGCATCCGCCCCGCCACCCTTGCCCCGGCGTCTCGACCTTGCGACAACCCGGCCATGCTGATCCTCCTGAACAAACCTTTTGGCGTGCTGCCGCAATTCACCGATAATTCGGCCAATCCGCGCCCGACTCTGGGCGATTATGTCGCGGTGAAGGGCGTTTATCCTGCCGGGCGGCTGGATATGGACAGCGAAGGACTCATGCTGCTGACCGATGATGGCAGGCTTCAGGCACGGATCGCGGACCCGAAGCACAAGATGGAGAAGACCTATCTCGTGCAGGTCGAGGGGGTGCCGGAGGACGATCAGCTGGCCTTGCTGCGCAACGGCGTCACGCTGAAGGACGGCCCGACCCGGCCCGCCGGGGCCGAGGTGATCGCGCCGCCCGATCTGTGGCCGCGCGATCCGCCGATCCGGGAACGGAAATCCGTCCCCGACAGCTGGCTTCGCCTGACCCTGCGCGAGGGCCGGAACCGGCAGGTGCGGCGCATGACGGCTGCGGTGGGGCTGCCCACGCTGCGGCTCGTGCGCTGGCAGGTCGGTATCTGGAGCGTCGACGGGCTGGCCCCCGGCGCGTGGCGCGAGGTTCAGGCGCGTTAACTCTCTGTTAGCAAAGCGCTTCGGCAGGGGCCGCGTTTGCGCTATGTTCCTCACCGGTGGGTGAGGTGTGATATGTTGATGTTGGCGGGGTTCATGGCCGCGCTCGCGGCGGGTGCCGCGATGCAGTTTCTGGAAGGCGGCGAGGAAGAGGCGATCGGGCCGGACGCTGACGAGTCCGATCCCGAACAGCCGAGGGTGGATCGTTCCGATGGGGCCGACACATCATCAGAACATGACCCCTTCGGCATGACCCTGACCGGCGGCGGCATTCTGGTCGGCGGAGCTGGCGACGATCTGCTGACCGGCAGCGACATGGCGGACGATCTGGCCGGAGGAGATGGCGACGACACGCTTCTGGGGATGGCCGGCGACGACTATCTTTACGGCGACGACGCGCCAGAGGCCGAGGGCGACGATCTGTTGCGCGGCGGCGCGGGCGACGACACGCTTGCCGGGAATGGCGGCGATGACCGGGTCCGGGGCGGCTCGGGCGCGGATCGGGTTTACGGAGGGGATGGCAACGATACGTTGTCGGGCGGCGCAGGAGACGACTGGCTCTTGGGCAATGCGGGCGATGACATTCTGTCGGGCGGCGCGGGTGACGACGATCTGGCAGGCGGGGACGGGGCCGACAGCCTGTCGGGCGGCGCGGGTGCGGATTCGCTGCATGGCGGGGAAGGTGAGGACATTCTGACCGGCGGCGCTGCGGATGTGCTGGACGGCAATGAGGGCGACGATCTGTTTCTGATCGTGCCGGACGGGTCCGGCGTGACGGAGATCACCGATTACGAGCCCGGCGAGCGGATCGAGATTGCGCTGGATCGCGACGACGCGCTGCTGGAGATCGGCACCGACGAGGACGGCGCTACGGTGATCCGCGTCGGCGGCGCGCCGGTGCTGCGCGTGACCGGCCCGGCGGTGCCGACCGCGAAGGATATCGCGCTGCGCTGCGATCGGTAAGGCGCTGACAGGGCTTTCTTTTTATGAGGAAATTGCGTATAGGCGCCCGTCCGCTGGTCGAATCCGGCGGGCGCACTCCACGGGCCTGAGCTGGACGACATCCCGGCCTGCGCCATAACCCCTTGTTTTCGAAAGGAGACCCCGATGTCGATCACTGTCGAAGAAAAGAATCGCCTGATGAAGGAATATGCGACCAAAGAAGGCGACACCGGCTCGCCCGAAGTGCAGGTCGCGATCCTGACCTCGCGCATTTCCACCCTGACCGAGCATTTCAAGACCCACAAGAAGGACAACCACAGCCGTCGTGGCCTTCTGAAACTGGTGGCGCAGCGGCGCAAGCTGCTGGACTATCTGCGCGGCAAGGATGAGGGCCGTTACCGCGACCTGATCAAGAGCCTGGGCATCCGCCGCTAAGCGCGGACCGGTTCCGGCATTTCGGCGCCCGTGACCCGGATGGGTCGCGGGCGTTTTCTTTTGGCGCGGGGCCGGGTCACCATGCGGGATCGGCGCGCTTGCCGGGTGTCGCAACATCGCCCGAATGGGCAGCCCCATGGCCAGTCGACAGGGTTTCGCGACCAGCCAGCCTCGGCTTCGGAATACCTCTCGCAGGAGGGACATATGCCCGAGCAGATCGACGAAATCATTGCAGCACCGAGTCCCGATTGGCGCGGTGTGGCAAGGGGTTGAAAACGTTGAAAGGTGCGGAGGTCGAAGTGATAAGCGGCCCGGAAGGGTCTTCGTGACATCGCAAGATAGCAGCCACATATTTGCCGCGAGCAACCGGAACAACTCTTATAAAACACTGCGCTGACAGTCACGGAGATGTTCGGCGCCCGCCGGCGTGACCATGACCCGCGACGTCGCAGAGCAATTCAAGAAGGCTCGATATGGCGGAAGGGGGCGTCCGGCTGACCTCCCCCCAAAGGCCGCTTGGTCACTCGGCGTCTCGGCCCAGCCTGTGGGTCAGACCGGCGCGCACGGCGGGCCAGTCAGGGGCGGTGATGCTGTAGACGCAGCTGTCGCGGAGGGTGCCGTTGGGCATCCGCATATGGTGACGCAAAATGCCGTCGAGCTTTGCGCCCAGACGCTCGATGGCGCGGCGGCTTTGCTGGTTCAGGAAATGGGTGCGGAACTCGACCGCGATGCAGCCCAGCATTTCGAATGCGTGGGTCAGCAGCATCAGCTTGGCCTCGGTGTTGAGCGGTGTGCGCTGGACGCGGGCAGCATACCAGGTCGAGCCGATTTCGAGCCGCGGGGTGGCGGCGTCGATATTCATGTAGCTGGTCATGCCGACCGGCAAACCGCGAGAGGGTTCGATCACGGTAAATGGCAGCATGCTGCCGCTGGCTTGAAGGTTCAGACGGCGGTCGATCTCTGCCGCCATGCTCTCGGGGTTGGGCACGGTGGTATACCACAGCTCCCAAAGCCGCCCGTCGCGCGCAGCCTCGCAGAGCGCATCGTGATGGTCATGAGAGAGCGGCACCAGCTCGACATGCTGGCCGCAAAGATGGATGGTCGCGATATGGGTCATGGCGTGGTTCGGGATGCTGTGCTGACGGGCTAGCGGTCGTGCATGCCCTTGCCGGCGAGAATTTTCGGGGCGGCTTTCTCGATCCGCGAGATTCGGGTCTTCGACTGTTTCGCCCCCGAGACATGCAGCACCCAACCGCGGCGGCGGCCGGGGGTGAGGGAATCGAAGGCGGTGCGGAGCTCTTCGTCGCGATCGAGCCGTGCGAGGAGTTCCTCGGGATAGGCGAGATCGTCTTTCGGCAGATCGACCGTCGCGCCGGATTTTTCGAGCGCGATGGCCTCGGCGATATAGGCCTCGATGATGGGGCGCTGTTGGACAATGGCATCAGGATCGGTGAAATTCATCACCCGCGATGAGCGTGAGTTCTCGCCGGGGGAATCGAGCACGGCTTCGGGATCGCTCAGCAGCACGCCCTTGAAGAAGCCGAGCGTGGCGCGGTCCTTGAAGCCCCAGATGATCGCGATATTGCCGCCGTCATGGGTGTAAACCGGCGAGGACCATTTGAACTCTTCGGTCAGATCGCAGCCGCGGAGGATCTTTCGAAGCAGATGCATCTCGTCCCGCCATCGGGTGAGGCGGGAAAAGAACGCGTCGGCGCGGATCTGGGCAGAGACCATCGGACATAGCTCCATCGGTGCGGGCGGGGATGCCCGGCGCGGCCATGCTGGCGCGGGCGCGCGGGGCTGTCCAGACTGCGGGCGTATCGCTGGCGCGGCGGGGCAGAGCCGGCGCTGGCTGGGGGAATCCGCGGCGAAATCGCGGCAAATGCTGGCTTTCGGGCGTGGGGGCGGCTGAATGGCGCTAGTGAAATTGGCTGAAATCCGCGTATGAGCGGGCGGATGGCACGTCTGAGACAATGTTTTGGGCGAATCGACCAAATTTGCTGCGCTGGCGCGGGATTTTCTTGTTTTTTCTTCGTTTCGGGGCGCTTCTGTGACAGAAGGCGGTTCACATTTTCTTGAAGGAGGAGCTTATGGCGACAGGGATCTGGATCAGTCTAACCGCCTATTTCGCGCTGATGCTCGGCATCGGCGTTTATGCATATCGCAAGTCCACCTCGAATTCCGAGGAATACATGCTTGGCGGGCGCAGCCTGCCGCCGGCGGTCGCGGCGCTGTCCGCCGGGGCATCTGACATGAGCGGCTGGCTGCTGCTGGGGCTGCCCGGCGCGCTGTTCGCCACCGGACTGGCGCAGAGTTGGATCGGGATCGGGCTGTTCGTCGGCGCGTTCCTGAACTGGATCATCGTCGCACCGCGGTTGCGCGCGCAGACCGAGCAATATGACAACAGCCTGACGATTCCAGGCTTTCTCGGCGCGCGCTTCCCGAGCCGGGCACGGTTGCTGCGGATCGTCTCGGCCATCGTGATCGTGGTGTTCTTTGCGGTCTACACGGCATCGGGCCTGGTCGGTGGCGGCAAGCTGTTCGTCAGCGCCTTCGACGGCGGCTATATGACCGGCGTGCTGCTGACGCTGGGCATCGTGCTGGTCTATACCGTAATGGGTGGATTCCTGGCGGTGTCTCTGACCGATTTCGTGCAGGGCTGCATCATGATGCTGGCGCTGGTGGTGATGCCGATCGTGATCCTGACCACCGGGCAGGGCGACGGCGTCGGCGCGGCGGCAGAGCGGCTGCGCAGCGAGGTCGATCCGAACTTCCTGTCGCTGACGGCGGGCCTGACCTTCCTTGGCTGGATCTCGGCCGTGGCCTGGGGTCTGGGCTATTTCGGCCAGCCGCATATCATCGTCCGCTTTATGGCCGTGCGCAGCGTCGAGGAAGTTCCTGCTGCCCGTAATATCGGGATGAGCTGGATGGCCGTCTCGCTGATTGGCGCGATAGCCGTGGGCATTTTCGGGCGCGCCTATGCGCAGCGCAACGGTCTGGATATCGCCGATTCCGAGACGATCTTCATCGTGCTGTCGGATCTGCTGTTCCATCCGCTGGTGACCGGCTTCCTGTATGCCGCTCTGCTGGCTGCGATCATGTCCACCGTGTCGAGCCAGCTTCTGGTGGCCTCGTCCTCGCTGACCGAGGATATCTATCACACGCTGTTCAAGCGCGATGCGACGGATGGCGAGCTGGTGACGATCGGTCGGATCGCGGTGCTGGTGGTCGGTCTGGTTGCGGTGCTGATCGCGCGCGACCCGGATTCGCAGGTGCTGGGGCTGGTGTCGAACGCCTGGGCCGGGTTCGGTGCCGCGTTCGGGCCGCTGATCATCCTGTCGCTGACCTGGAAGCGGATGAACGGCATGGGCGCCGTCGCCGGGCTGATCGTGGGAGCGGTCACTGTCGGGCTGTGGATCATGCTGGGGCTGAGCAGCACGCTTTACGAGATCGTGCCGGGCTTCATCGCCGCAACCATCGCGATTGTCGCGGTGAGCCTCGCCACCGCCGATCAGGGCGAATACCGCGAAGCCGAGACCGTCTGAGCCGGTCCGCTTCGTGGGATGAAATGGCGTCCGCTCCAATGACGGGGCGGGCGCTTTTCTTATGGCAGGCGCGGTCCTGCGCGATCCGGCCGTCCGTGGCGCTAATCGCTTCCCAATGCGCAGCTTTTGCTGTAAGCCCCGCCTCATCTGAGACGTGAGGCCCGCGCCCCGGGGCTACGCAGAGGATTCGGGGGCGGCGGCAATGGGGCCGCCATATATCAAGGGGATGACCGGAGGGCCGGCACATCCCGAGAGGAAACCGCATGTTTGATGAAGTGAAGAAATCGATCCAGTGGGGGCAGGAAACGCTTACCCTGGAAACCGGCAAGGTTGCGCGTCAGGCCGACGGCAGCGTCATCGCCACACTGGGCGAAACCAGCGTCATGGCCAACGTCACCTTTGCCAAGGAACCGAAGCCGGGTCAGGACTTTTTCCCGCTGACGGTCCATTATCAGGAGAAATATTATGCCGCCGGTAAAATCCCGGGTGGCTTCTTCAAGCGCGAGGCGCGCCCGACCGAGAAAGAGACGCTGACCGCGCGTCTGATCGACCGTCCCTGCCGCCCGCTGTTCGCGCCGGGCTTCAAGAATGAAGTTCTGGTCATGTGCACCGTGCTGAGCCACGATCTCGTCAACGATCCCGATATCGTCGCCATGATCGCCGCCAGTGCCGCGCTGACCATTTCCGGCGTGCCCTTCATGGGCCCGATTGCCGCCGCGCGCGTCGGCTTTGCCGATGGCGAATACGTGCTGAACCCCGAAGTTCAGGACATGGACCAGCTGCGCAACAACCCGGAACAGCGTCTGGACCTTGTCGTCGCGGGCACCAAGGACGCCGTGATGATGGTCGAATCGGAAGCCTATGAGCTGACCGAGGAAGAAATGCTGGGCGCGGTGAAATTCGGCCATGAGCAGATGCAGCCGGTGATCGACCTGATCATCCAGCTGGCCGAGATTGCCGCGAAAGAGCCCTTCGATTTCCAGTCGCCGGAATATGGCGCGCTGGCCGACCGCGTGAAATCGCTCGGCGAGAGCGGGATGCGCGATGCCTACCAGATCAAGGACAAGAGCGAGCGCCGCGATGCGATCCAGGTGGTCCGCGAGAAAGTCGTCGCAGAGCTGTCCGAGGAAGAGCTGGAAGACCCGAATCTGGGATCGGCCCTGAAGAAGCTGGAATCCGACATTCTGCGCGGTGACATCATCGCCGGCGGTTCGCGGATCGACGGTCGCGACACCAAAACGGTGCGCCCGATCGATTGCGAAGTGGGCTTCCTGCCGCGCACACACGGTTCGGCCCTGTTCACCCGTGGCGAGACGCAGGCCGTCGCCGTCACCACGCTGGGCACCGGCGATGACGAACAGATCATCGACGCGCTGCATGGCAATTTCCGTTCGAACTTCCTGCTGCACTATAACTTCCCGCCCTATTCGGTCGGCGAGGTTGGCCGCGTCGGCTCGCCCGGTCGCCGCGAAATCGGTCACGGCAAGCTGGCATGGCGTGCGTTGCAGGCCGTTCTGCCTGCCGCGACGGATTTCCCCTATACCATCCGCGTCGTGTCCGAGATCACGGAATCGAACGGCTCGTCCTCCATGGCTTCGGTCTGCGGCGGCTCGCTGTCGATGATGGATGCGGGCGTGCCGCTGAAAGCGCCTGTCGCGGGTGTGGCCATGGGTCTGATCCTGCAGGATGACGGCAAATATGCCGTTCTGACCGATATTCTGGGCGACGAGGATCACCTCGGCGATATGGACTTCAAGGTCGCGGGCACCGAAAGCGGCATCACCTCGCTGCAGATGGACATCAAGGTCGCGGGCATTACCCCGGCGATCATGGAACAGGCTCTGTCGCAGGCGAAAGACGGCCGGATGCACATCCTCGCCGAAATGGGCAAGGCCCTGTCCGAAGGCCGCCGCGAGTTCTCCGAACACGCGCCGCGCATCGAGACAATGCAGATCCCGACCGACAAGATCCGCGAAGTGATCGGCTCGGGCGGCAAGGTCATCCGCGAAATCGTCGAGGTTTCGGGTGCCAAGGTCGACATCAACGACGATGGCGTGATCAAGATCGCCTCGGCCAATGGTGAATCGATCAAGAAAGCCTATGAGATGATCCATTCGATCGTCGCCGAACCCGAAGAGGGCCAGATCTACACCGGCAAGGTGGTGAAGCTGGTCGATTTCGGTGCTTTCGTGAACTTCTTCGGCAAGCGCGACGGGCTGGTCCATGTCAGCCAGATCGCCAATAAGCGTCTGGGCCATCCCTCGGATGTGCTGAAGGAAGGCCAGGAAGTGAAGGTCAAGCTGCTGGGCTTCGACGACCGTGGCAAGGTGCGCCTCGGCATGAAGATGGTCGATCAGGAGACCGGCGAGGAAATCACCGAGAAGCGCGAAGAAACCGCCGAGTGATCGGGGTTACCGAGTAAGATCGCAGGCCGGTCCGGGGATGCCCGGGCCGGCTTTTTTTGTCCGTTGGACGATCAGTTGCGGCGCTGCAATCGCCGGTTTCGCCTCGCCCTTTTCCACGACTTCAGCTTCTTGCGCAGGGTTTCGATCCGGCCGCTCGGCGGAGTAAGATATTTGCGAAGGGCGGGATTGGCTTCCACCTCGATTGCGTCAGCGAAGAGCTGGTCAAAGCCGGACAGCGAAGAGACCGCCTTTTCACGGATCAGCGCTGCCTGCCGCCGTGCCTCGGGTGAGAGGCAGCGGGACAAGGCGTCTGACAGTTCTTCCGCGCTGATCTGATCGGCGGCAAAGACTTCAGGCCAACCCAGAATCCTGGCCTGCCGCGTCACTTTGTCCCCACCTGCCACCGGGTCGATGGCGATGACCGGCACAGCGTTCTTCAGTGCCAGCACCATTCCGTGGAGACGCGTCGTCAGCATGACATCAAGCCTGCTGCAGATCGCCTCGAACTCGGCACCGCTCGACAGTCCGAAGCGGTTGGTCTCTGCGGGGACCGAGGTATCCATCTCGATAAAGGCAGCGCCTGAACTGGCGATAAGGCGGCGCAGCTTTTCAGCCGCCAGATCGCCGCGGCGACGGTCGCCATATTCACGCTGAGCACTGGCGAGGCACAGGCCAACCACCGGCACGCGCTTGGTGTCTTCCCGAAAGCTGAGGTCAGCTCGGACAATCCGATCGCTGTCGCGTTCCAGAAGAACTTCGAAAGGGTTGAACTGGGCGGTGTTTGCAACCATCGTCAGGTTGACGCCAATATGAACGCAATGCTGGAACCGACCGAAAATTGCGTCGTGCTGAATGGCCATCTCGGGGGTAAACGGTCCGCAAATGACGATCAGATGCGTGTAGCGCTGCGGGTCAAGCGTGTGTTTGTCCAGCCATGACTCGTCAACGGCGAGGCGAGCATCGGTGTATGGCGACACATCATAGCTGATGCCCATGGCTTCCAGCTTGCGCTGGATCTGATGAAGAACCTCGACATCCCCGACGGTGGAAAAATGCCCGACCAGCAGCGCATGGCGGTTCGGGACGGTGGACGCGATCTTTTGGGTTTCTGTCACATCGGGTTCCTGCTTGCGCGATTCGAGACGAGGATAAGTCTTGGGGCGTCAGATCGGCATGAGTTCGGGATACTGTTCACCAAAGCGCCGTAGAGCGCGGCGGTAAATCAGCGTTGCGCGACCGCGGGAGGACAACAAGCCGGCCCGAGCATCGCGCCAGGGCTTTTCGGGGCCGTGATAATGCAGAATTTCGGTATTCCCCGGCATTGCCCCTTCGGCGCGAGCGCCGCATCGGCTGAGATGTTTGCGATGCTTGCCAAGTCTGCCCCAAGAGGCATTCCAGACCGGATCGAGCTGGACCAGCTTCTCATGAAAAAGAGCGTTGAGGTGGTCCTGATCTCCGTGGCTTCGCGCCGAAGCCTCTGCCACGTCACAGACGCGCTTGAGCAGCTCTGGCTCCGCTCGAATGGCGTCGCAGTTGAAGAGCATCACACCGGCATTAAAATAATCGCTTGGCGGGGTCGGGTGCATGAACGCCCCGATCTCTGACAGCCGGGTTGCGCGGGCCTGGGTCAGCCCTTTGCGGTCGGCAAGCCAATGGGTGACCGTGTAATCACGGACAACGCCAGCATAGGCGTCGCCAATATCCAGCTCGAACAGGCGGGCGACATTGCCGGTCACAAGCGTATCACCGTCGATATAAAGGACGTATCCGTCGATGAGACTGGGAATGAAAAGCCTGCCCATGGTGGCGGCAGAAATATAGTCCTGCGGGCCATATGCACCCTCAAGATAGCCGCTGCTGATATCCTTGCAGATCAGATCGAGCTGAGGGTTCTTGCTAACGACCCTTCTGACGGTCGCCCAGTCGTCTTCTTGCAGACCATTTCCCCAGAAATGCAGCTCGGCAGGTCCGCTGAGATTTTCCTGCAAGCTCCACGCAGAAACCAGCGTCGGGCCCAGAAACCCCCGGTCCGTGACGTAGGCGATCTTGACCGGGCGCTGCATCTTCAATTCGCATCCATTGGCATCGTGGCGCTGCGGAGTGAGGATCTACCGATGTCGCGCTCGACCGGCACCACAGTTGTGAAAGGGAACGGGCCACGCGCTGGCGGGCGCGGCCCGTCAAGCGGGCTCAGCCGTGCTTCGGGTCCTTCGCAAAGCGCAGATAGGGCAGCTTCTTGTCCAGCTTGCCGTATTTTTCCTCGGCGGCGGCATCGTCCAGCGCGCTGGCGACGATCACGTCCTGGCCGGGTACCCAGTTCGCCGGAGTGGCCAGCGGCTGGCCATCGGTTTCCTGCACGGCGTCGAGCGCGCGGATGATTTCGGCGAAGTTGCGGCCCACCGACATCGGATAGGTCATGGTCAGCCGGACCTTCTTGTCGGGGCCGATGATGAACACGGTGCGCACAGTGGCCGAATGCTGCGGCGTGCGGCCCTCGGTCGGGAGATAGTGATCCGCCGGCAGCATGTCATAAGCCTTGGCGACGTTCAGATCCATGTCGTCGATCATGGCGAAATCGGCGGGAACGCCGGCGACCTTTTCGATATCGGCCTTCCATTTGCCGTGATCTTCGACCGAATCGACCGAGACGCCGAGCACCTTGGTATTCCGCTTCTCGAATTCGGGCACGAGTTGCGCGACGGCACCGAACTCGGTGGTGCAAACCGGGGTGAAGTCGCGGGGATGGGAAAACATCACGACATAGTCGTCGCCCGCCCAGTCGTGGAAGCTGATCTCGCCCTCGGTGGAATTTGCGGTGAAATCCGGGGCGGTGTCATTGATGCGCAAGGTCATCGGAGATCCTTTCGGTTTGTCTTGTGGGCAACATAAGCGGTAAGGGCGAAGTTCCAAGGCTTATTCGGTTCGGCAAGTTGCTCGGCGGTGCTAACATAACGTGGCCCGAAGCCAGGAGGAGTCCATCCGAGAGCGGAGGCTGGCGATGTGTCGCACGGCGCGGGTCAGGTGTGACGACTCGGCTTGCGTGGCCCGGCGCCAGATGCGACCATTCGGTCAACGAATGGAGGACTCATCGATGAGCGATATTCTCGACAAGCGGCAATTCTATATCGACGGCAAATGGGTGGACCCCAAGGCGGCGAATGATCTGGAGGTGATCGACCCTTCGACCGAGGAACCGGTGGCGGTGATCTCGCTTGGCGGGCAGGCGGATACGGATGCGGCGGTGGCCGCGGCCAAGCGCGCTTTCCCGGACTGGTCCGCAACCAGCCCCGAGGATCGGCTCGGCTATGCAGAAAAAATCCTGGACGTTTATCAGAAGCGCGCTGACGATATGGCCTGGGCAATCACCCACGAGATGGGCGCACCGGCGGATATGTCGGCGGAATCGCAGGTGATGGCGGGTGTCGGCCACACCAAGAACTTCATCCGCGCGTTCAGGGATTTCGAGTTCGTGCGGCCTCTGGGACCGCATGCGCCGACCACGATGATCTCGTGGGAGCCGGTGGGCGTGGTCGGGCTGATCACGCCGTGGAACTGGCCGATGAACCAGGTCACGCTGAAGGTGATCCCGGCGCTTCTGGCGGGGAATACGATAGTGCTGAAACCGTCCGAGATCGCGCCGCTCTCTTCGATGCTGTTCACCGAAATCATGGACGAAGCCGGGGTGCCGGCGGGTGTGTTCAACATGGTCAACGGCGATGGCGAGGGCGTGGGCAGCCAGCTTTCGGTGCATCCGGATGTGGACATGATCAGCTTCACCGGCTCGACGCGCGCCGGGATCGCGATCACCAAAGCCGCCGCCGACAGCATGAAGAAGGTCGCTCTGGAACTGGGCGGCAAGGGTGCCAACGTGATCTTTGCCGATGCCGACGACAAGGCGGTGGTGCGCGGGGCGCGGCATTGCTTCAACAACTCAGGCCAAAGCTGCAACGCGCCGACGCGGATGCTGGTGCAGCGCGAGATCTATGATCAGGCGGTAGAGACCGCGAAAGAGGTGGCCGAAAAGACTAGGGTCGCCAGCGGTCACGACAGCGGCCGTCATATCGGGCCGGTGGTGTCGAAGAAACAGTGGGACCAGATCCAGGGGCTGATCGAGAAGGGGATCGAGGAAGGCGCGCGGCTGGTCGCGGGCGGTCCGGGCCTGCCCGAGGGCGTCAATCGCGGCTATTTCGTGCGGCCCACCGTCTTTGCCGATGTGACCAACGACATGACCATCGCCCAGCAGGAGATCTTTGGCCCGGTTCTGTCGATCATTCCCTTCGAGAACGAGGAAGACGCCGTCCGCATCGCCAATGACACCGAATACGGGCTGACCAACTATGTCCAGACGCAGGACGGCGCCAAGCGCAACCGCATGGCGCGCAAGCTGCGCTCTGGCATGGTCGAGATGAATGGCGAGAGCCGCGGTCCCGGCGCGTTCTTCGGCGGTGTCGGCCGTTCGGGGCGCGCCCGAGAAGGCGGCATCTGGGGGATCGAGGAATTCATGGATTCCAAGGCGATCAGCGGCTGGGATCCCGAAGCCTGAGCCCCTGACCCGCTGTGACGACATGGCCCGCGCCGCATTGCCGGGGCGGGTCTTTTCGTTGCCGGGATCAGCCCCAGCCGACCTCGGCGAGGAAGATATACCCCGCGCCGTAAATCGTCTTGATGAGCTGGGGATTCCTCGGATCCTCACCCAGCTTGCTGCGCAGCCGCGAGATGCGCACATCCATCGCCCTGTCGAAGCTTTCGCCGCCCGCGCCGCCGAGTGTCTCCAGCATCTGCCCGCGTGAGATCAGACGCCTTGGATTGTCCAGAAACATGCGCAGCATCTCGGCCTCGGCATGGCTGATCGGGGTTTCGTGATCCTCGGGCGAGACCAGCACATAGCGGTCGAAATCCGCCCGCCAGCCGGCGAAGCGGGCGAGGCTGCGCTGGCCCGGCGATGGCTGCGCATTGGGGCGGCGCAGCCGGGCGCGCAGCCGGGCGACGAGTTCGGCCGGTTCGAAGGGTTTGATGATATAATCATCCGCGCCAAGTTCGAGCCCGGTAATACGGTCCTGCACCTGTGCGCGGCCCGAGACGATGATGATTGCCGCGCCGGATTCGGTCGCCAGCCGGTGCACGAGGGCCAGCCCGTCGCGATCCGGCAGGCCGAGATCGACCAGGCAGGCATCGGGGGTGATGCGGCGCAGCGCGGCCTCGAACTCGGTGGCGCGGGCAAATCCCATGGTGCGAAACCCGGCGGCTTCGAGCGTGTCGGACATCACGCGGCGGATCTCGGGTTCATCTTCGAGAATGGCGATGAGCGGCGGCTCAGTCATGGATCACCTGCTGAAGCGTTTCGGTCAAGGTCGCCGCGTCGAAGGGTTTCGACAGGACAGGGCAGGGCGCCGCGTCACGCAGCCCGTCCCCCTGCGGCAGCGCGGTCATCAGGATCAGCGGCGGGCCGTCTGCGCTGGCGAGATCCGATCCCAGCCCGTCGCCCAGTTGCAGATCCGACAGGATCACCGTCAGGCCGGGCAGGTCGGTGAGGCCCCGCGCCTCGGCCAGCGAGGCGGATTCGATGACCGAATGCCCCAACCGGATCAGCATTTCGCGCAGCATCTCGCGCAGGCTGTCGTCATCCTCGACGAGCAGGATCATCTGCGGGCGGACCGGGCGCAGCGGCAGGCGCAGCCGGACCTTCGCGCCGGGACGGTCGCTGCGATTGCCGACATGGAGCGTGCCCCCGGCGAGCTTGGCCTGATCGAAGACCATCGCCAGACCGAGGCCCGAGCCTTGGCCCGGCTTGGTCGAAAAGAACGGCTCGGTCGCCCGCGCCAGCGCCTCGGCGGTGAAGCCGGGCCCGGTATCGGTAAGTTCGAGTTCCAGCCAGGGCGGCGCGGCGCGCGCGCTCAGCGTGATGTCGCCGCCCGGCGGGCCGAGCGCGTCGCGGGCGTTGAGGATCAGGTTGAGCAGCGAATCCTGAAGATGGCCTGGATCGAGCAGCAGCGGTTCGTCGGGCAGGTCGGATTCGAGATGCAGCGTGACACTGTCGCCCAGCGTGGGTCGGGCAAGTGCGCAGAGATCGCGCAGCAGGGCCGCGAGCCTGACCGGCTCGCGTGCGGTGCCGCGCGGAGCAGCGATCTGGCCGATCCGTTCCAGCAACTGCACCCCGCGCCTTGTCGCGGCCAGCGTGGCCTGCACATCGGCCTTCGCGGCCTCGGGTAGCGCGCCGCGGGCCAGCCGGTCCTGAAGCCCGAGGATCACGGTCAGCAGATTGCCGAAATCATGGGCCAGGCCGGAGGTGATTTTGGCGGCGAGCTCGCGCCGCGAGGCATGGGTCAGCGCCTCACGCACCTCGACCTCGGCGGTCACATCGGTGGAGAGGATATAGACACCATTGCCGCTCCGGTCCGGGGTCAGGGCGATGCGGATACGGCGCCCCGATTCGGCATGGGTGATTTCAAAGACCTGATGCCGCCCGGCAAGTGCGCGCTCCATATGGGGTTCCACTTCGGCATAGGTGCGCGGTCCCAGCAACTCAGCGACGGTCATGCCGAGAATATCGGTCCGCGTGCCGGGAAAAACCTGTGGCAATTGCCGGTTCGAGAAGACATAGCGCTGATCCCGGTCGATATGGGCGATATGGGCCGGGATCATCTCGGTCACCTGCCGGGTGCGCGCCTGTGTCTCGGTTACGACGCGCGTGGCTTCCTGAAGCGCGGTGATGGTGGAAGCGAGTTCGCGGTTCGCGGCGGCGAGACGTTCGGCATTCTCCAGCACCTGCCCCGACAATTCCTCCGATCGGGCGCGCAACAGCGTTTCCTGCTGCTTGGCCTCGGTGATGTCGGTATACACCGCGACCCAGCCCCCCTGGCTGAGCGGCGCCCCCTCGACCGAGATCCAGCGCCCGTTCGGCCGCAGGCGCTCGAGATAATGCGGCTGGAAGGTGCGGGCCTGGTCGACGCGCAGCCGCACGGCCTCGTCAGGGTCTTCGTCCGGGCCGTATTCGCCGCGCAGGGCGAGAAAGCGCACCGTATCCTCGAAGAACGTGCCCGGACGGGTGAGCGCGTCGGGAAAGTCGAACATCGCCTGATATTGCCGGTTGGCCACCGCAAGGCGCAGATCCGAATCGAAAATCGACAGCGCCTGACCGATCAGGTTCAGCCCCGATTGCATCAGCTCGGCGCGTGAATTCTCGACAATCATTTCGTCCTCCCTCCGGGTCGTTAGCATGTTCCGACCGTCACCGGGAAGCGCGTTAGAATTCGTTAGGATCGGGTAAAACTCCGGTAAGAGTTGCCGTAGAGTTTCTCCGTATTGCCAACGGGGCGGAGGAGCCGCGGCGGCGATCAACCGGCCAATCAGCCAATCTGGCCGGACAGGGAGGAGACATGGCGACACTTGCCGCGCCCGCCGATGCGGGTCTGCAATCCATACCCGCCTTGCTGGCGCGGAACGCCAAGACGCTGGCCAACCGTCCCGCCTACCGGGAAAAGGAATTCGGCATCTGGCAGAGCTGGACCTGGCACGAGGCCGCCGAGGAAATCCGCGCCTTGGCGCTGGGGATGCTCGTTCTGGGGCTGAAGCCGGGCGACCATGTCGCGGTGATCGGGCGCAACCGGCCGGCGCATTACTGGTCGATGATCGCCGCGCAAATGTGCGGTGCGATCCCTGTGCCTCTGTATCAGGATGCGGTCGCCGAAGAGATGGCCTATGTGCTGGGCCATTGCGGCGCGCGTTTCGTCGTTTGCGGCGATCAGGAACAGGTCGACAAGGTGCTGGAGGTGCAGGGCATGCCCGACGCGCCACGTAATGTCGAACAGATCATCTATACCGACAAGCGTGGCATGCGGAAATACGACCACAGCCAGATGAACGCGCTGTCCGACGTGCAGGATGAGGGGCGGGCCGCCGCGACCCGGCTGGGCGCGGAACTCGACCGGCTGATTGCGGGGCTGGATTACGACAGCACCTGCGTGATGCTGTATACCTCGGGCACAACCGGCAAGCCCAAGGGCGTCGTCCTGTCCAACCGCAATATCATCGAGACCGCGAAGAACACCTCGGAATTCGACGGGCTGAACCATCGCGACGAGGTTCTGGCCTATCTGCCGATGGCCTGGGTGGGCGATTTCATCTTTTCGATGGGGCAGGCGATGTGGACGGGCTTCACCGTGAATTGCCCGGAAAGCGCCGCCACCATGATGACCGATCTGCGCGAGATCGGGCCGACCTATTTCTTCGCGCCGCCGCGGGTTTTCGAGGGGCAGCTGACCAACGTAATGATCCGCATGGAAGATGCGGGGCGGATCAAGAAATGGCTGTTCCACCGTTACATGAAGGTCGCCAACCGCGTCGGTCCGAAGCTGCTGGACGGCAAATCCGTGGGCTTTGGCGACCGGGTGGCATACGGGCTTGGCAACATCCTCGTCTATGGCCCGCTGAAGAATACGCTGGGCTATAGCCGTATCCGCGTCGGCTATACCGCCGGCGAAGCCATCGGCCCGGAAATCTTCGATTTCTACCGCTCGCTCGGGATCAATCTCAAACAGCTCTATGGCCAGACCGAAGCGTCTGTGTTCATCACCCAGCAGCCCGACGGCGAGGTGCGTTCCGACACGGTCGGGGTGCCCTCGCCAGGGGTTGAGGTGAAGATTGCCGAGAGTGGCGAGGTCTATTATCGCAGCCCCGGCACCTTCGTGGAATATTACCAGAACGCAGAAAGCACCGCGTCGACGAAGGATGCGCAGGGCTGGGTGGCCACCGGCGACGCCGGTTTCATCGAGGACGCCAGCGGGCATCTGCGCATCATCGACCGCGCCAAGGATGTCGGAAAAATGGCCGATGGCAGCATGTTCGCGCCCAAATACGTCGAGAACAAGCTGAAATTCTATCCGAACATCCTCGAAGCCGTGGTGATCGGCAATGGCCGCGAGGAATGCACCGCGATGATCAATATCGATCTGAACGCGGTCGGCAACTGGGCCGAGCGGAACAATATCGCCTATGCCTCCTATCAGGAACTGGCCGGTCATCCGCAGGTCTATGCCACCATCAAGGAGCATGTAGAGGCGGTGAACGCCTCGGTCGCCGAGGATGAGATGCTGGCCGGCTGCCAGATCCATCGCTTCCTTGTGCTGCACAAGGAGCTGGACCCCGATGATGGCGAGATGACCCGGACCCGCAAGGTCCGCCGCGCCGTCATCAACGAAAAATTCGCCGAGCTGGTAACCGCGCTCTATGACGGCTCGGACAGCGTCTATACCGAGACCGAAGTCACCTATGAGGACGGTCGCAAGGGCAAGATCAAGGCGACGCTGAAGATCGAAGAGGTGCAGACCTTCGGCACGGCACAGCAGAAAGTGGCGGCGGAATGACTCAGTTGCAGACCGATATTCCCGATCAGGGCTATACCACCGCGGATGGACGCCAGATCGGCGGCGTGCTGATGGATCTGCGTAATATCACGCTGCGTTTCGGCGGGGTCGAGGCGATCAAGGATATCAGCTTCGACGTGCGCGGCGGCGAGATCCGCGCGATCATCGGGCCGAACGGCGCCGGGAAATCCTCGATGCTGAACGTGATCTCGGGCTTCTACATCCCGCAAGAGGGCGAAGTCTGGTTTAAGGGTTATAAGCGCGGACCGATGAAACCCTATGAGGTGGCGCGTCTGGGCATCGCCCGCACCTTCCAGAACATTGCGCTGTTCGACGGCATGACGGTGCTGGACAACATCATGACCGGCCGGCTGAACAAGACGAAAAGCGGTTTCCTATCGCAGGCGCTGTGGTGGGGCCCGGCCGAGCGGGAAGAGATCGAAAACCGTGAGCAGGTCGAAAGGATCATCGATTTTCTCGAGATCCAGAATATCCGCAAGACGCCGGTCGGACGTCTGCCCTATGGGCTGAAGAAGCGGGTCGAACTGGCCCGGGCGCTTGCCGCCGAGCCGCAGATCCTGCTGCTCGACGAACCGATGGCGGGCATGAATGTCGAGGAAAAAGAGGACATGTCGCGTTTCGTTCTCGACGTGAACGATGAATTCGGCACCACCATTGTGCTGATCGAGCATGACATGGGCGTGGTGATGGATCTCTCCGACAGGGTCGTGGTCATGGATTACGGTCGCAAGATCGGCGACGGCACCCCGGATGAGGTGCGCAACAATCAGGAAGTGATCGACGCCTATCTGGGGGTCTCCCATGACTGATATTTCCCGAAGCCACCTGACAGGAGCCTTCTGATGGACCAGCTCATCTTCTCTGCCGAGGTGCTCCTGAACGGTCTGATGACCGGGGTGATGTATTCGCTGGTCGCGCTCGGCTTTGTGCTGATTTTCAAGGCGTCGGGCGTATTCAACTACGCGCAGGGCGTGCTGGCGCTGTTCGCGGCGCTGACGCTGGTCGGCATCATGGAAGGGCAGGTGCCCTTCCGCCACCTGATCAACGCCGCCTTCGGCACTCATCTGGAGAATTTCGGCTGGACCGTCGGACCCGTCATGGCGATCCTGCTGACCGCCGGGGTGATGGTGATCCTCGCCATCGCGATCGAAAAGCTGGTGCTGCAACATCTTGTCGGGCAGGAGCCCATCATCCTGTTCATGGCGACCATCGGGCTGGCCTATTTCCTCGAAGGTCTGGGCGACGTGATGTGGGGCGCCGACATCAAGACGCTGGATGTCGGGCTGCCGCAGGGGATTTCCGACAGTATCGAGCAGACGACCGCCAATTGGTTCGGATACGGGTTCTTCATCGACCGGCTGGATATATGGGCCACGATCATCGCGGCACTACTGGTCGCCGCCCTCGTCGCCTTTTCGCAATATACCAAGCAGGGCCGGGCAATGCGCGCCGTGGCGGATGATCACCAGGCAGCGCTGTCGGTCGGTATAAGCCTGCAATTCATCTGGATCATGGTCTGGTCCATCGCCGGTTTCGTCGCGCTTGTCGCCGGCATCATGTGGGGCACCAAGTCCGGCGTGCAGTTCTCGCTGAGCCTCATCGCGCTGAAGGCGCTGCCGGTGCTGATGCTGGGCGGCTTCACCTCGATCCCCGGCGCGATTGTCGGCGGGCTGATCATCGGGGTGGGCGAGAAGCTCTTCGAATTCTGGGTCGGCCCGCTGGTCGGTGGCGCGACCGAGAACTGGTTCGCCTATGTTCTGGCGCTGATCTTCCTCGTCTTCCGCCCGCAGGGGCTGTTCGGCGAGCGCATCATCGAGAGGGTGTGACGATGACGGTTGCCATGCCTCCGGCGGGGATATTGGGATCAGGGCGAACCCCGCTCGCCGCTTTCACCCTGACGCAAATATCCTCCGGGGGTCCGGGGGTGGAAAACCCCCGCTTCGGCGGCAGCAATCCGGAGGACCGGCATGTTCTATCGTGAGGCGGGCGACTTCAAGACGAGCTATCAGGATGATGGCCAGACCTTCCCGATCAAGCTGGACCGATTTTCCTATTACGTGATTCTCGGCCTCGCGGCGATGGTGGTGCCGTTCGTCATCAACGATTACTGGGCCAGCGCGGTGCTGCTGCCCTTCCTGATCTATGCGATTGCAGCGATCGGGCTAAATATCCTGACCGGCTATGCCGGGCAAGTGAGCCTCGGCACGGGCGGCTTCATGGCCGTGGGGGCCTATTCGGTCTATAAGCTGATGACGTCCTTCCCGGATGTCAGCATCCTGCTTCATATTCTTCTGGCTGGCGGCATTACGGCCTTGGTCGGCATCGCATTCGGCCTGCCGAGCCTGCGGATCAAGGGCTTCTATCTCGCCGTGGCGACGCTGGCGGCGCAGTTCTTCCTTGTCTGGCTGTTCAACAAGGTGCCGTGGTTCTATAACTATTCGGCTTCGGGCCAGATCACTGCGCCCGAGCGCAGCGTGCTGGGCTGGGCGGTGACCGGCCCGGCGGCGAGCCCGGCGGCGAAATATCTGGTCTGCCTGCTGTTCGTCTTCCTCGCCGCATGGGTGGCGCGTAACCTGACCCGCGGCATGATCGGGCGGAAATGGATGGCGATCCGTGACATGGATATCGCCGCCGAGATCATCGGGGTGAATCCGCTGACGGCGAAGCTTTCGGCCTTCGGGGTCAGCTCGTTCTTCGTGGGCATCGCCGGTGCACTGCTATTCGCCGTCTATCTTGGCGCGGCGGAGGTGGGAGAGGCGTTCGGCATCAATAAAAGCTTCCTGGTGCTGTTCATGGTCATCATCGGGGGGCTGGGTTCCATCTTCGGCAGCTTCGCGGGTGCTGCCTTCATGGTGCTGATGCCGGTTGTGCTGAAGAACATTCTCGTCGGCACGCTGGGCTGGCCGACCGACCTTGCCGCCCATATCGAGCTGATGATCGTGGGCGCGCTGATCATTTTCTTCCTGATTGTCGAGCCGCATGGCCTGGCCCGGCTCTGGCAGCTTGTGAAGGAAAAACTGCGGCTGTGGCCGTTCCCGCATTAACAACCAGAACCGGGGCAGCCGGCGCAATCAACCTCTGGGAGGAGAAAGACGATGAAAACCAAACTTGTGGCTCTGACGGCGGGGGCGATGATGGCCGCCGCACCGGCGATGGCCGATCTGGTGGTCCCGAACCTGTCCTATCGCACCGGCGCCTATGGCGCGGGCGGCACGCAATACGCGGACGGGTTCAACGATTATTTCACCCTGCTCAATGAACGCGATGGCGGCATCGGCGGCGAGATGATCCAGGTCCCGGAATGCGAGACGGCCTATAACACCGAGAAGGGCGTGGAATGCTATGAATCGCTCAAGGCGGAGGGGCTGGTCTTCAACCCGCTTTCGACCGGGATCACCTATCAGCTGATCCCCAAGGTCTCGGTGGATGAGCGGGTGTTATACACGCCCGGCTATGGCCGCACCTCGGCCAAGAACGGCCAGATCTTCGATTGGGTGTTCAACGCGCCGGCGAATTACTGGGACGGGGCCTCGGTCGCGATCAAGTATCTGCTGGACGAAAATGGCGGCGATCTGAGCGGCAAGAAGATCGCGCTCGTCTATCACAACTCCGCCTATGGCAAAGAGCCGATCCGCACCCTGACCGATCTTGGCGAAAAGCACGGCTTCGAGCTGATCGAAGTGCCGGTCGAGGCGCCCGGGCAGGAGCAGAAATCGCAATGGCTGCAAATCCGCCGCGATCAGCCGGATTACGTGCTGATGTGGGGCTGGGGCGTGATGAACCAGGTCGCGGTTCAGGAAGCCGCCAATATCCGCTTCCCGATGGAGAATTTCATCGGCATCTGGTGGACCGGCTCGGAAATCGACGTAGAGCCTGCGGGCGATGGGTCCGACGGTTACAAGGCGCTGACCTTTAACGGGGTGGGTACGGACTATCCGCTTTACGAAGATCTCCAGACCCATGTGATCGAGCCGGGGCTGGCCAGCCAGGGCGGCGAGCATGTCGGTTCGGCGGTGTATTCGCGCGGCATGTATGCGGCGGTGGTCATCGCCGAGGCGATCCGAAACGCGCAGGAGATCGCGGGCACTTCTGCCATTGACGCGACGCAGCTGCGTGAGGGTTTCGAGACGCTGAACATGACCGATGAGCGGCTGGCAGAGATCGGTCTGCCCGATTTCGGCCCGGCTTTCGAGCTGAGCTGTTCCAACCATGGCGGCAATGGCAAGGCGCGCATCCAGCAATGGGACGCCAGCGCGCAGCAATGGAACCTCATCACCGACTTCATCGAGCCGGATAACGAGATCCTGCAGCCGCTGATCGAAGCCGACTCGACCGCCTATGCGGAAGAGAACGGCATTACGCCGAAGGATTGCTGAGCATCCTCCCGTCCCGGCGGCGATCCTGTCGCCGGGACATTTCAAGACCGGGGACCGATCATGCTGGACGCCACGCAGACTCAGGAAAAGCTTCTCGAAGTGAACAATATCGAGGTGATCTATAATCACGTGATCCTCGTGCTGAAGGGGGTCAGCCTGTCGGTGCCGAAAGGCAGCATCACCGCGCTTCTCGGCGGCAACGGGGCCGGAAAGACCACCACGTTGAAGGCGATTTCCAACCTGCTGGCCAGCGAGCGCGGCGAGGTCACCAAGGGCAGCATCATCTATCGCGGCGAGCGTGTGGCCGATCAGAACCCGGCGGCGCTGGTGAAGAAAGGTGTGATCCAGGTGATGGAGGGCCGCCACTGCTTCGAGCATCTGACGGTCGAAGAAAACCTGCTGACCGGCGCCTATACCCGCAGCGACGGTGCGGCGATCAAGCAGGACCTCGAAATGGTCTATGAGTACTTCCCCCGCCTGCGCGAGCGTCGTAAGTCTCAGGCCGGCTATACTTCGGGCGGCGAGCAGCAGATGGTGGCGATGGGCCGCGCGCTGATGTCGCGCCCCGAGACGATCCTGCTGGATGAACCGTCAATGGGCCTCGCGCCGCAGCTGGTCGAACAGATCTTCGATATCGTCAAGGCGGTGAACGAGGGCGAGGGTGTGACCTTCCTGCTGGCCGAACAGAACACCAATGTCGCCCTGCGTTTCGCGCATTACGGATATATCCTCGAAAACGGCCGGGTGGTGATGGATGGCGAGGCGAAGGCGCTGCGCGAGAATCCGGATGTGAAGGAATTCTATCTCGGCATGTCGGATGAGGGCCGCAAGAGCTTCCGCGACGTGCGGTCATATCGTCGCCGCAAGCGTTGGCTGTCCTGAAGCTGCGCGGGCAGACTGGGGGCGGGAACTGAAACGGAAAGGGTGGAGCGATGGCCGGATTTTATGACGAGCTGGAAACCCGTGACGCCGAAGAGCGGGCGGATTGGCTGGAAACGGCGCTGCCCGCCGCGATCGGCCGGGCCAAGACGGCACCGGCTCTGGCCCGGTTGCTGCGCGATGTCGAGCCAGAGGAGATCCGGAACCGCGAGGCGCTGGCGTCGCTGCCGGTGATCCGCAAATCCGAGCTGACGGAGGCGCAAGCCAAGAACCCGCCTTTCGGAGGCTTCGCGACACGGCTTGCTTCGGAATTCGATCATATCTTCCAGTCGCCCGGCCCGATCTATGAACCAGGTCGGCGCGAGGGTGACTGGTGGCGGCTCGGTCGGTTTCTTCACGCCTGCGGGGTCGGGCGGGGCGATATTGTGCAGAACTGCTTCGGCTATCACCTGACGCCCGCGGGAATGATGTTCGAATCCGGCGCCCGCGCGGTCGATGCGGCGGTGCTGCCCGCCGGGACCGGGCAGACCGATCTTCAGGTTCGTGCTGCCGTCGATGCGGGCTCGACTGTCTATGCCGGCACGCCGGATTTTCTGCGCATCATCCTCGACCGTGCCGATGAGCTGGGCGAGACGCTTTCGATCACCCGCGCGGCGGTGGGCGGCGGTGCGCTGTTCCCCTCGCTTCGCCGCGATTACGCCGAGCGTGGCATCCAGACGCTGCAATGCTATGCAACGGCGGATCTGGGCAATATCGCCTATGAATCCGAGGCGATGGACGGGATGATCGTCGATGAGGGCGTGATCGTCGAAATCGTGCGTCCCGGCACCGGCGATCCGGTGGCCGAGGGCGAGGTGGGCGAGGTGGTGGTCACAACGCTGAACCCCGATTATCCGCTGGTGCGCTTTGCGACCGGCGATCTCTCGGCGGTGCTGCCGGGCGGCTCACCCTGCGGGCGGACGAATATGCGCATCAAGGGCTGGCTGGGCCGGGCCGATCAGACGACCAAGATCAAGGGCATGTTCGTGCGCCCCGAGCAGGTCGCCTCGCTGGTGGCGCGCCACCCCGAGATCACCCGGGCGCGCGTCATCGCCGATCGCGAGGGCGAGATGGACAGCATGACCGTTCAGATCGAGAGCCCACGCTCTGCCGATGCCGAATATGCGGGTTCGGTGATCGAGACGCTGAAAATGAAGGGCAGAGTGGAAATCGTCGCGCCGAACAGCTTGCCCAATGACGGTCTGGTGATCGAGGATCGGCGCCGCTACGATTGAGGGAAGCTGAAAATCTTAGACTCACCTGGCCCTGTCCGGGTGCTTCCTGCGGCACCCCGTCTGTTCAGTTTCAGTACGGGTGCGCTCGCCGAAATGCCGTTCCTGCAAAGAAAAAAGGCGCCGGAACCATGTTCCGACGCCCGGAGAGATCCATGACCGGATCAGCGCAGAAATACGTCGCCCCTCAGCTGACTGGCTTGCCGCGATAGGTTTTAGTGCCGACCCGGACCTCGATATTTCCATCCGCGATACTGCGTTCGAAAACACCCTGAACCGAGATATGGCTGCCGATTGTGATGGTGCGAATCATAAAGGCTCCTGCGCTACAGTCGCGACTATCGCCAGAAATGATTGCGAAAAGGTTAACGCGGCGACGCCGAGGCTGTCACAGCCAGGATTGCAGGATGGGGATCAGCGGCAAATCCGCCGGCGGCATCTCATAGCTGCGAAGCTCGCCAGCCCTTGCCCAGGCCAGACGCTGCCCCTCCAGAGGTTGCGGCACGCCCTGCCATTTCCGGCAGGCGAACAGCGGCATCAGCAGGTGAAAATCATCATATGCGTGGCTCGCGAAGGTCAGCGGCGCGAGGCACGAGGCGTGTGTATCAACCGCCAGCTCTTCCTTCAACTCGCGGATCAGCGCGGCCTCCGGTGTCTCGCCGGGTTCGACCTTCCCGCCGGGAAATTCCCACAGACCGGCCATGGATTTCCCCTTTGGGCGCTGCGCCAGCAACACCCGCCCATCCTTGTCGATCAGCGCCACGGCGGCGACCAGCACCATCTTCATGCGTTCGGCTTCATCCTGATGAAAATATCCTGCGGGGTGCGGGGGCGCACAGCCCCCGCTGCGGCGTCACGACCTGTAATCGGCATTGATGTCGATGTAGCGATGGGTGAGATCGCAGGTCCAGACCGTGCGCGACCCCTCGCCGATGCCCAGATCCACCCCCAGAACCAGGCGGTCATTCTTCATATAGGCGCTCGCCTCGGCCTCGTCATAGCCCGGTGCACGCCAGCCATTCTCGGCCACCACCATGTCACCGAAGCGGATCGTCAGCCGGTCGCGGTCGGCCTCTGCGCCGGATTTGCCCACGGCCATCACCACGCGGCCCCAATTTGCGTCCTCGCCCGCAATCGCGGTCTTCACCAGCGGCGAGTTGGCAATGGCCATGGCAACCTGATGGGCGTCAGCGCGGCTTTTAGCGCCCGTCACCTGCACCTCGACGAATTTCGAGGCGCCCTCGCCGTCCATCACCACCTGCTGCGCCAGATCCAACATCACGGCACCGAGCGCATCGGCAAAGCGCCGCGCCTCTTTCGAGCGCAGATCGGTGATTTCATCGCTGTCCGACTGCCCGGTGGCGGCGAGGAGGAGCGCGTCGGATGTCGAGGTGTCGCTGTCGACGGTGATCGCATTGAAGCTCTCATCGACTTGCCTGGATAGGATCTTCTGGAGATTTTCTGCCGAGATCTTCGCGTCGGTGAAAATATAGACGAGCATCGTCGCCATATCCGGCGCGACCATGCCTGAACCCTTCGCGATCCCGGCGATGCGGATCTGGCCGCGCCCGGCGTCGAGGATCATCCCCGCGCCTTTCGGAAAGGTGTCGGTGGTCATGATCGCCCGCGCGGCGTCTTCGGCGCCGTCCGGATCCAGCCTGCCGCGCACCTCATCCAGCACGGCTGCGATGCGCTCCCACGGCAATGGCTCCCCGATGACACCGGTCGAAGAGGAAAACACCCGGCTGGCCGGCATCGACAGTTTCTCGGCCACTGCACCGGTCAGCCGGTCCACCGCCTCGCGGCCCGCCTTGCCGGTAAAGGCGTTGGCATTGCCGGAATTCACGATGATGGCCGCGCCATGCGAAGTATCTGCGGGCGCGGCGAGCTTTTCTTGACAGTCCAGAACGCAGGCGGCCCGAGTCGATGAACGGGTGAACACGGCTGCGACGGATGTGCCTGGCGCCAGCCGGGCCAGCATCACGTCAGTGCGGCCTTTGTATTTCACCCCCGCCGCAGCGGAGGCGAATTCGACGCCGGGAATGACCGGCAGATCGGGAAAGTTGTCAGGCGCAAGGGGCGAGACTGGCGGCGCAGAGCTTGAAGGCATCGCCGCCCGGGCCAGCTTTGCCGCCTTGCGGGTCAGCTTTTGGGCTTTGGACGGTTTGCCCTTCTTCGCTTTTTTCTTATCAGCGCCGGCCTTTTTCTCGCCCTTTGCCATCACTCCACTCCGAGAATGTTCTGCTCCAGCAGGGCCGGGTCCAGATCTTCGCTACGCTCGACCGTGGCTTCCGACGTCACCTTCTCGACCTCGGATTCGAGCCGCTCGCGACGGACCTGTTCGACAAGCTGGGGGCGAATCTCTTCGAGCGCCGGCGGCTCCATCACCCGGGTCTCGTTCAACTTGATGATATGCCAGCCGAATTGCGATTGCACCGGTTCGCTGGACGTGCTGCCCGGCTCCATCCCTTCGACGGCGGTGCTGAATTCGGGGACCATGCGGTCCAGCGTGAACCAGCCCAGATCGCCACCGTTCTGCGCCGAACCGGTGTCAGTCGAACGTTCGGCCGCCAGCTCGGCGAAATCGGCGCCGCCTTCGAGTTCTTCGATGATGGCGTTGGCGGCCTCTTCGGTTTCGACGAGAATGTGATCCGCGTCATATTCGTTGATCGGATCATCCTCGGGGAAGGCTTCGGCATAGGCCGCCTGGATTTCGTCATCGGACGGCTCGAAATCGACGATCTGAGCCATCGCGGCGCGGGTCAGATAGTCGCGCCGCAGGTTGACCAGGGCCGCCTGGTCGAGCGGCGTCTGATCGCTTTCCCCAAGCTGCGCCAGCGCGGCCTGGCGGATCATCTCGTCCAGCATGGCGTCCCATAGCTCTTCCGCTGGCATCTGTGCCATCTCGGGCGGCATGCGCAGCTGCATGGCCGCCATCTGGCCAAGCGTGATGTCTTCGCCGTTGACGGTGGCAACGACCGTGGCGGGGTCGGCATTGGCAGCGGGCGCTTCCGATTGTGCGACGCCATCCTGCGCGGCGCTGTCCGCGCTGTCCGCGTCGGCACTGCTATCTGCACTGTCCGCAGCCTCGTCTTCGCCCCCAGTCTCGGCGGTGGCCGGTCCGCTTTCCGTCGCGGCCCCGCTATCGGCAGGCGCTTCGCTGGCTTCGGTGGCGGTGGTCTCGGTCGAGTCGGTCTCAGTGTCCTGCGCCAGGGCAGGCGCGGCAGAGAGCGCGGCGATCAGCGCGGCGGTAGAGGCGGTAAGCTTGAACATGAAGTCTCCCTTGGAATGAGGCCCGCGCACGCAATGGTGCGGGGAGCAAGCGTTGACACGGCATGGGCGCGGGCCTAAATCCGGCGCAACCGAAAAGGCGCGCCCGCGCCGTTTATTTCCTGCACTGATATGGCAGGTCGGACGGTCCGGGCAAGGGGCCGATCCCCGCAGCCTTCCCGAAACAACACGGCCGGAGTGACGATGCTGGGTCTAGGCAATATGGCGAAGAAGGTCTTTGGTACGCCCAACGACCGCAAGGTGAAATCGGCACGCCCGCTGGTGGCGAAGATCAACGGATTGGAGCCTGATAGCCAGGCCCGCTCTGACGAAGAGTTGATTTCCAAGACCCGCGAATTGCAGAAACGTTTCCAGAACGGCGAGGATCTCGACGCGCTTCTGCCCGAGGCTTTCGCCAATTGCCGTGAAGCCGCGCGCCGCGCGCTCGGCCTGCGGGCCTTCGACACCCAGCTTCTCGGCGGAATTTTCCTGCATCAGGGCAATATCGCCGAGATGAAGACGGGCGAAGGCAAGACGCTTGTTGCGA
Source organism: Paracoccus sediminicola (assembly GCF_027912835.1). Classification (NCBI taxonomy): domain Bacteria; kingdom Pseudomonadati; phylum Pseudomonadota; class Alphaproteobacteria; order Rhodobacterales; family Paracoccaceae; genus Paracoccus; species Paracoccus sediminicola. The sequence continues at coordinate 2,217,695 of NZ_CP115768.1, read as the reverse complement.
CTTTTCCCGCCTATCTGAACGCGCTGTCGGGCCGTGGTGTGCATATCGTGACCGTCAACGACTATCTGGCCAAGCGCGACGCGGAATGGATGGGCAAGGTCTTCGCCGCGCTCGGCATGAAGACCGGGGTGGTCTATCCCTACCAGCCGGATGAGGAAAAGCGCGCCGCCTATCAGGCCGATGTGACATATGCGACGAATAACGAGCTGGGCTTCGACTATCTGCGCGACAATATGAAATCCAGCGTCGACCAGATGGTGCAGCGCGATCATGCCTTTGCCATCGTCGATGAGGTCGACTCGATCCTCATCGACGAGGCGCGGACGCCGCTGATCATCTCGGGCCCTTCGCAGGACCGCAGCGAGCTGTACAAGACGCTGAACCAGTTCATTCCTCAGCTGACCGAGGAAGACTACAAGCTCGACGAAAAGACCCGCAATGCGACCTTCACCGAAGAGGGCAACGAAAAGCTGGAGCAGCTTCTCTCCGATGCCGGGGTGCTGCCCGAGGGCCAGACGCTGTACGACCCGGAATCGACCACCATCGTGCACCACGCCAATCAGGCTCTGCGGGCGCATAAGCTGTTCCAGCGGGACCAGAATTATATCGTCCAGAATGACGAGGTGGTGCTGATCGACGAATTCACCGGCCGGATGATGAAGGGCCGGCGCCTGTCCGATGGTCTGCACCAGGCGATCGAGGCGAAAGAGGGCGTGGCGATTCAGCCCGAGAACGTGACGCTGGCCTCGGTCACCTTCCAGAATTATTTTCGCCTTTACGACAAGCTGGCCGGCATGACCGGCACCGCGGCCACCGAGGCCGAGGAATTCGCCGATATCTACAAGCTCGGCGTGGTCGAAGTGCCGACCAACAAGCCTATCGCGCGGGTCGATGAACATGACCGCGTCTATCGCACCGGGACCGAGAAATACGCCGCCGTGATCGAGGCTATTCAAGAGGCGCATGGCAAGGGCCAGCCGATCCTCGTCGGCACGACCAGCATCGAGAAATCCGAGATGCTGTCGCAGATGCTCGACAAGGCGGGGATCAAGCATAATGTGCTGAACGCCCGCCAGCACGAGCAGGAAGCGTATATCGTGGCCGAGGCGGGCAAGCCCGGCGCGGTGACCATTGCGACCAACATGGCCGGTCGTGGCACCGATATTCAGCTCGGCGGCAATGTCGATATGAAGGTGATGCAGGCGCTCGACGCAGACCCCGAAGCCAATCCCGACGAATTGCGCGCAAAGATCGAGGCCGGGCACGCTGCTGACAAGGACAAGGTGCTGGGCGCAGGCGGGCTGTTCGTGCTGGCCACCGAGCGCCACGAATCCCGCCGGATCGACAACCAGCTCCGGGGCCGTTCGGGCCGTCAGGGCGATCCCGGGCGCTCGCTGTTCTTTCTGTCGCTGGAAGACGATCTGATGCGGATCTTCGGGTCCGAACGTCTGGATTCCGTGCTGTCGAAACTCGGCATGAAAGAGGGCGAAGCCATCGTCCACCCGTGGGTCAACAAGTCGCTGGAGCGGGCGCAGGGCAAGGTTGAAGGCCGCAACTTCGACATCCGCAAGCAGCTGCTGAAATTCGACGATGTCATGAACGATCAGCGCAAGGCGATCTTCAGCCAGCGGCGCGAGATCATGGACAGCGAAGAGGTCGGCGAAATCGCCGCCGATATGCGCCATCAGGTGATCGACGATCTGGTGGACGAATATCTGCCGCCGCGCGCCTATGCCGAACAATGGGATGCGGCGGGATTGCAGAAGGCGGCCGTCGAGACATTGAATATGAACCTTCCCATCGAGGACTGGGCCGCCGAAGATGGTGTCGATCAGGATGTGGTGCGCGAACGCCTTGTCGAGGCCACCGACAGATATATGGCCGAGAAAGAGCAGAACTTCGGTCCCGAGACGATGCGCCAGATCGAGAAGCAGATCCTGCTGCAAGCCATCGACCAGAAATGGCGCGACCATCTGTTGACGCTGGAACATCTGCGCTCGGTTGTCGGCTTCCGCGGCTATGCGCAGCGTGATCCGCTATCGGAATATAAGACCGAGAGTTTCCAGCTCTTCGAAAGTCTGCTCGACGGGCTGCGCTCAGACGTGACCCAGCAACTCGCCCGGATCCGCCCGCTGACCGATGAAGAGCGGGAACAGATGATGCGCCAGCATCAGGATCAACAGAAAGCGCAGCAGAGCCAGATGACGCCGGAACATGAAGAGACACGGGGTGGGGCTGCCTCTGCCGCGGCGCCGGGCTTTGACGAAAACGATCCGGCGACCTGGGGCAATCCATCGCGCAACGATCCCTGCCCCTGCGGCTCGGGCTCGAAATTCAAGCATTGCCACGGTCGGCTCACCTGATCCCGCAAGATCGAAGCGACGCGCCATGTCGTGACTTGAGATGGATATTTTGGTCAGGGTGAGAAGGCGATGGTTCATCCTGACGGAAATATCCCGGGGTCCGGGGCAGCGCCCCGGTCAGCACGTGGGTATCAACGCCTTGCGCATCAGAATTGCGTCGATCCCGGGCGCGTAATAGCGCGGGCGACGTCCGACCTGCACCCAATCGGCCCGCAGATAAAGGGCGAGGGCGGGGCGGTTGTCGCTGGCCACTTCCAGAAACCCGGTGACGGCTCCGCGCTGGCACGCTTGGTCCTCGAATTCTGCGAGCAAACTTCCGCCCAGCCCGGCGCGGCGGGATTCAGGTGCGACGGCAAGGGTCAGCAGTTCGGCTTCGTCCAGAACCACCCGTCCCATCGCGAAACCATCTGCCTCGGCACAGAGGAAGACGCCGCGCTCAGCCAGAAGCGAAGCAAACTCTGCTTCACGCCAGGGTCGCGGGATGTGGAAGCAGGCGGCGTGCAGCCGGGTCAAGGCCGCTGGTGTCACGGCAGCATCACCGGCCCAGCGTCCCGTGCCGGAGCTGCGTCGGCGGCGCGCAGATAGATCGGCGCGGGGCGCGGCTGCTCGCCATTGTCACGGGCACGGGCCAGCAGCGCCGTACCATGGGCGATGCCGCGGATCGGGGTCAGCACCGGCGGGCCCGGCGGCAGCGTCTCGGCCGGCATTTGGCGCGGCCCGGCTCCGCTGCTGCCGAAATCTTCCCAGATGATCATACCGCGCCTGCCGGGTATCACGATCCGGCACGGGCGCGGCAGCCCCGAGGCGAGCGCCTCGGTCGCAGAAATGCCAATGGCCGGGATCTGCAATGACAGCGCCAGCCCCCGAGCGGCCGCGACAGCGATGCGGATACCGGTGAAATTGCCCGGTCCGATTCCGACGCCGATACGTGCCAGATCGGTCCAGGCTACACCGGCACTTTCCAGCAGATCGTTAATCATGGGAAACAGTCGCTCGGCCTGACCCCTCGACATCTCTTCGTGGCGTTCTGCGATCAGCGCGTCACCCGACAGTAAAGCGGCCGCGCAATGCGCGGCCGAACTGTCGAAGCCAAGTGTAAGATCGTCAGGCAATCGGACGCACCTCGGTCACCTCGGGGATATAGTGGCGCAGCAGGTTCTCGATCCCCATCTTCAGCGTCATGGTCGAGGAGGGGCAGCCCGCGCAGGCGCCTTGCATATGAAGATAGACCACGCCGCGATCGAAGCCGTGGAAGGTGATGTCGCCACCATCCTGCGCCACGGCCGGGCGGACGCGCGTGTCGAGCAGTTCCTTGATCTGAGTCACGACCTCTTCGTCTTCGCCGCTATGTTCGGCATGGCCGACCTTTTCGGCTGTTCCTTCCATGACCGGCGCGCCGGATTGATAATGTTCCATGATTGCACCAAGCAGGGCCGGCTTGATGTGATCCCACTGACTGTCATCGGATTTGGTCACTGTCACGAAATCGGTGCCGAGAAAGACGCCAGTGACGCCGCTCACAGCGAAGACGCGCTGCGCCAAAGGCGACGCCGCTGCGGATTCGGCGGTGGTGAAATCGGCTGTGCCCTCGTCCAGCACCGGCTGGCCGGGCAGGAATTTCAGCGTGGCGGGGTTCGGCGTGGTTTCGGTCTGGATGAACATGGGCTGGCTCCTTTGGGTGTCATATGGGCTGTGCGCCGGCTTCGGTCAAGCCATGCAGACCGGCGCGCCGCGGCTCAGGAGATCGCGGCCAGCCGGTCTCGGGACAGATCTCCGGGGATAAGTGTGACGGGGCAGGGAAGGCCCGACAGATCTCGTAGGAGACGGCTGACAAGCGGTCCCGGCCCGTCCTTTCCGGCGCTCGCCCCCAGAACCAGCACGCCGATATCCGGGTCGCTGCCGAGATGGGCCAGAAGCTGCGCGGTCATGTCACCTTCCCGGATCACCAGCTCGGGATCTATGCCCTGGCTGTCCCGCATCCATTTGGCGAAGACCTGGTACTGGGACGTGATTCGATCCTCGGCCTCCTGCCGCATCAGCTCGGCGACGCCGATGCCATGCTGGATCGCGTCGGGCGGGATGATGGCCAGCACGACCACGCCCCCGGATGTGCGAGAGGCCCGCATCGCCGCGAAACGCATCGCATTCTGGCATTCCGGAGATTCGTCAAGTATTACCAGAAACTTACGCATACTCAGCCATCCGATCGGCAGCAAATTCTCGGCATCAATCTGCCGCATTTGAGCCAAACCGGCAACAGGTTGCGATGTTTCGATAACAACGCATGTTACAACGCTAATGCCTTTGTGTTAAAGAAAATTTAGGTAACTATAGAAGTTGAGCGGGGTCCGATCGTTGACGCTTTACCAGAATTGGGAAATGGTCGAGCACCGCCAAGCCGTAACCGAGGCAGAGTTATGGCAACTGGACAGTTCTTCCCATGATAACAGCTTTTATCGTCGCCGTGTGAAGCGCGTCGTCGATGTGTCGCTTGCAATCGTAATGTTGGCCGTGCTTGCCTTGCCGATGATCATCGTGGCTTTGCTTCTCCTGATCACTCAGGGTCGCCCGATCATCTATAGCGGCGCGCGGATGAAGGCCCCCGGAGAGCCGTTCAAGCAGTTCAAGTTCCGCACGATGGTTCGCGTGACCGAGGATGGCGGCGCGACAGGTGCACATAAGAACTGGCGGATCACTCCGCTTGGCCGGATTCTGCGGCGCACCCGTCTGGATGAGCTGCCGCAGCTGTTCAATATCCTCATCGGCGATATGAGCTTCGTCGGTCCCCGGCCACCACTACCGGAATATGTTGCACGCTTTCCGTCACTTTACGGGGCGGTGCTGACGACGCGGCCCGGCGTGACCGGGCTTGCGACGCTGATCTATCATCGCCATGAGGACCGGATCATGGCAGGCTGCAAAACCGCCGAACAGACCGAGCGCGCCTATTATGCGCGCTGCCTGCCGACAAAGCTGCGGATCGAGCTGGTTTACCAGCGCGCCGCGTCGCCCTGGCTGGACGCCTGGATCATGTGGAAGACATTCCTCGCGCTTATTCCCGGTTTCGACCGTCCGCGCAAGAAACGCGGGTCCGAGGCTACTCGGCAGCGTTCGCGGCGGCCCGGATCGGCACCGTCGAAATAGCCATCTTGGCCGAGCCCTCGGTCACCTCATTGGCATGCGCCAGATAGATCAGCACCTGGTTCTTCTCGTCATAGATCCGCTTCACCCGCAGCGACTTGAAAACCAGCGAGCGGCCCTCTGAAAACACGTTCTCTCCATCGCTGCTGTTAGAGACTTCGTCCATCGTGATCGGTCCGGTCTGGCTGCATTCGATGGCGCTGTTTGAAGGGTCCTCGAACCAGTTGCCCTGGCTGAGCCGGTCGATCACCGAACGTGAGAAATAGGAAAGATGGCAGGTCACGCCGCTGATCTCAGGGTCCTGAAACGCCTCTATGACGATGTCGTTTCCGACCCAGTCCACTCCGATCTCGGCGACCTCTTCGGCGGCAAGCGGGGTAGCGGTCAGGGCAAGGGCGGCGATTAGCTTCTTCAACATCTTTCTCCTCTGGGGCGGTTGGCGAGCCGGCGTGTCGGTCACGAACGACAAATGCGTATTGTCTGTGGGCTTTCAACCGCACAGCCTCGGGCTTCGTTCCGTTCCAGCCCTCAGAAATCACGGTCGATTTTTGCGGCGATCAGCCAGCGACCGGCTCAGCGCGGCTGCGGAGCCACAGGGATCGGACCATCCCTGGTCAGAAGACGTATATCCGTCCCGTCCAATCGAACGATCGAAACCGGCCCGCCAAAGGCCGCGCCGGTATCGAGATTCAGCCGGTTGCCGTAATGCGTCACGCGCTTCACCGGCGTGTGCCCATGAACGATCAGCGCGCCATGATCGGCTGCGGAATCGTGGAACGGCTTGCGGATCCACATCAGATCGGTCGGAGACTGCTGATCCAGGGGGATACCGGGCCTGATGCCCGCATGCACGAAGACCAGCCCGCCGGGTTCGGTCCGGTACAGCGGCAGCTCGTCAAGCCAGGAAGCGTGCTCGGCGGGGATCGCGGCCTCCGCGAGCCGATGCAACTCATCGAGATCCATCTCGTCAGCACCCTCGATCCCGTAGGACGCAAAGGTCGCGGCAGCGCCGTTATTGCGGTCGGCGGTCCAGAACTGCGGACGCGAAGGGCCCGGGTCCAGCCAGCGCGGATCTTCGAGAAAACGGGGCAGCTTGTGATCGTGATTGCCCTTCACCACCAGCCAATCCCGCCCAATCGCCTGCCCTTCCATCAGATACTCGATGACCCCGCGCGAATCCGGGCCGCGGTCGATCAGATCGCCAAGATGGATGATCCGGGCCGCCGCGCCGCCATCCATCTCTGCCAGGCGATGGGCTTCTTTCAGCAGCTCAAGCTGACCGTGCACATCGCCAAGCGCATACACCGGAGGATGATCGTCCTGCTGCATGAGATCCGCCCCGCAAAAAGGCCCGGCGGATCGACCGCCGGGCGCGTGAACCTGACCGGACGCTGACGCCTCAGAGTTCGAAACGCAAGGCCCGCGCCTGCAGGAATTTTCCGGTCTTGTCCAGCGCTGCCAAAGCTTCGTCCGACATCGCCTCGTCGAGATACAGGATCGCGATCGCATCCTCACCCGAGCTGGTGCGGCCCAGCTGGAAATTGGCGATGTTGACACCCAGCTCACCCAGGGTCGAGCCGAGCGCGCCGATCACCCCCGGCACGTCCTTGTTGCGCGTATACAGCATATGCTCGCCGATCTCGGCATCGACATTGATCCCGCGGATCTGGATGAAGCGCGGCTTGCCGTCGCTGAACACCGTGCCCGCGATGGACCGCTCGCGTTCATCGGTGACGACAGTAACCTTGATATAGCCATCATACACGCCGCCCGCCTCTTGCCGCGTGGTGGCGACCTGGATGCCGCGCTCCTTTGCGATGGCGGGGGCCGAAACCATGTTCACATCCGGGTTCGCAGCCTTCATCACCCCTGCAATGACCGCGGCGTTCAGCGCATTGACGTTCATTTCAGAGACGACACCGTCATAAAGCACATTGATCGACTTGATCGGCTCATCCGTCATCTGGCCGATGAAGCTTCCCAGATGCCCGGCCAGCTTGATCCACGGCCCCATGATCTTGGCTTCCTCGGCGGTGACCGAGGGCATGTTCAGCGCGTTGGTCACGGCGCCGGTCAGCAGGTAATCCGACATCTGTTCGGCCACCTGAAGCGCCACATTCTCCTGCGCCTCGGTGGTCGAGGCGCCTAGATGCGGTGTCACGACCACGTTGGGCAAATTGAACAGCGGGCTTTCCGTCGCCGGTTCGGTCGCGAAAACATCCAGAGCAGCCCCGGCAACATGGCCCGATTGCAGCGCTTCGGCCAGCGCCTCTTCGTCGATCAGCCCGCCGCGCGCCGCGTTCACGATGCGCACGCCTTTCTTCGTCTTGGCGATATTCTCGCGCGAGAGAATATTACGGGTCTTGTCGGTCAGCGGCACATGCATGGTGATGAAATCTGCGCGGCCGAGCAGTTCGTCCAGTTCGACCTTCTTCACGCCCATCTGGTCGGCGCGCTCCTCTGATAGGAACGGGTCATAGGCCAGCACCTTCATCTTCAGCCCAAGCGCGCGATCCGCGACGATCGAGCCGATGTTGCCCGCGCCGATCAGCCCGAGCGTCTTGTTGAACAGCTCGACACCCATGAATCGGTTCTTTTCCCATTTCCCGGCATGGGTAGAAAGGCTCGCCTCGGGCAGTTGGCGGGCGACAGCGAACATCAGCGCGATGGCATGCTCAGCTGTGGTGACGCTGTTACCGAAAGGCGTGTTCATCACGATCACGCCTTTCTTCGAGGCAGCGGGAATATCGACATTGTCGACGCCGATTCCGGCGCGTCCGATCACCTTGAGATTATCGGCCTTTTCAAGCAGCTTCTCGGTGGCCTTCGTCGCAGACCGGATAGCCAGCCCGTCATATTGGCCGATCACCTCGGCCAGCTTTTCCTTATCCTTGCCCAGCTCGGGCATGAAATCGACCTCGATCCCGCGGTCGCGGAAGATCTGGACGGCGGTTTCCGACAGCTTGTCAGATACGAGAACCTTGGGCATGTGATGCTCCTTTAGCGGATGCGCGGGGCACGCGGCCGCGGCGCGTTTCATCCTGATTGAAATATCCTGGGGGTCCGGGGGCGACGCCCCCGGTCCGGCATGTCAGCTCTGCGCCGCGATCTCTTCGTGGAAGGCCCACTCGATCCAGGGCAGCAGCGCCTCGACATCGGTGGTTTCCACCGTCGAGCCGCACCAGATCCGCAGACCGGGCGGCGCGTCGCGATAGGCGCCCATATCCAGCCCGACGCCTTCTTTCTCCAACCGCTTGGCGACGGCTTTCGCGAAGGCGGCGCCGTCCACGATGCGGTCATCGCTGAATTTCAGGCAGACACTGGTCGTCGATGCCGTCGCCGGATCCTCGGCCAGATTGGCGATCCAGTCGCGGCTGTCACAGAAATCCCAGACCGCTTGCGCATTGGCCGTGGCACGGTCGATCAAACCCTGCCGCCCGCCGACAGACTTTGCCCAGTTCAGCGCAACCAGATAGTCTTCGACGCAGAGCATCGAGGGCGTGTTTATCGTTTCGCCGCGGAAAATGCCTTCGATCAGCTTGCCGCCCTTGGTCAGCCGGAAAATCTTGGGCAGAGGCCATGCGGGGGTATAGCTCTCAAGCCGCTCGACGGCGCGGGGCGACAGGATCAGCACGCCATGCCCGCCTTCGCCGCCCAGCACTTTCTGCCAGGAGAAGGTGACAACATCCAGCTTGTCGAACGGCAGCTCCATCGCGAAGGCTGCCGAGGTCGCGTCGCAGATGGTCAGCCCGGCGCGGTCTGCGGGGATCGCGTCGCCACCGGGCAGCCTTACGCCCGAGGTCGTGCCGTTCCAGGTGAACACCACGTCGCGGTCGAAATCCACCGATCCGAAATCCACGATCTTGCCGTAATCGGCGGTCTGCACCTTGGCATCCAGCTTCAGTTGCTTGACCACATCGGTGACCCAGCCGGCGCCGAAGCTTTCCCAGGCCAGCATCTCGACCGGGCGTTCGCCCAGCAGTGACCACATCGCCATCTCGACCGCGCCGGTATCCGAGGCGGGCACGATGCCGATCCGATAATCCTCCGGGACCCCGAGCACCTCGCGCGTCAGCTCGATCGCCTCTGCCAGCTTCGCCTTGCCGATGGCGGCACGGTGCGAGCGGCCCAGAGGCGCGTCAGAGAGCATGTCCAGATTGTAATTGGGGATCTTGGCGCAGGGGCCAGAAGAAAAGCGCGGGTTTTCCGGCCGCGCAGCCGGTTGCGTATTCGCCATGATGTTACCCTTCCAGGCAAAAGCCCCTCGTTGGGGAGGGGTGTCCCGCTGCCGGGAATACGCGCGGCGCGGGACGATTGCAAAGGCTTTAGCGTAATTTTTTTCTAAACAGCGCTGTCAGGGTCTGGCTCTGACTAAGACGGCATCCTCGCCGCGAAGCCGATGCGACCTTCTGCGCAGACAACCCTTCCCAAGGCTGTGCACCTTTCCGATCCTATCGAAGCAGCGGCAAGAGTTCCTTCAGCTCTCTGATATCCGCATCGGACAGATCCAGCGTGGGCATTGAGGTGCCGGGCGCAAAATTCTGCGGCGCGCGGAGAAACGCTTCGAGGGATTCGATATCCCAGGTTTCGGGACGTTTCGCGGACAGACCTTCGCTATAGCGGTCGTAATCGCTGGCCGAGGCTATTTCCCGTCCAACGATATTATGCAGATGCGGCGCCGAGTTCGTCGAGACAGGGTTGCTGACATTGTGGCAGGAACCGCAGCTTTCGAGCGCAGTCATGTTGTTGATCAGCCCGGTTGCGGACCGTGCCAGCTCCAGATCCTCGATCGCGGTCAGGATGATGATCTTGCCGCCATCGGTTACCAGCACCATATCCTCGCCGATCACGTCCAGATCACGGATCCGGTCGCCGATATAGATCTGCTCGGTGTAACCACCGCCCGGCCAGCGCCGCACGCGCATCAGCGATTGCCCGCGAAGCGTGGCGACCATCAGATCCCCGTCCCATGCCTCGTGAAAACCCTCGACATGGATCACCGCGCTGATGCCCGGATTGGGCATATAGGCAAACAGCGGCGCTGTATAACCGCCATGCGGCTCGCCTTCCTTCACCGGCTGCTGCGGGAAGGTATACTCGTTATAAAGCGTGCCCATCGACACATAGGGCCAGCCGTAATTATTGCCCTCTTCGATCAGGTTGATTTCGTCGCCGCCCTTCGGCCCGTGCTCGGTCGCGATCAACTCTCCGTCCTGCGAGATGGACAGGCCCTGGGGGTTGCGGTGGCCCATGGCGATGATCCGCGCCTCACCGGTTTCGAGGTCGACGCGTAACGTCTTTCCCAGGTGCGTATCGGGATCTTGCGATGGGGGGATCGGACCCTCGAAGACGTTGCTGATCCCGTTCAGGCTGTAATCCCCGACGGTGATGACGATGTCGCCGACCTGCGGATCATAGACCATCGCCCCGCCGCCCGAACGCTTCGAATGTTCGTTCCGAAGCGAAAAGCTGGTCGAGCGGAAGAACGGATCCTCGACCGTCACCAGCTGATCGGGGTCGCCGTCCTGAGGCGGGGTAAAGCGGCTGATGACAAGCTGTTTGGAAAATCCGTCGCGTGCCTCCTGACCATAGGAAATATACCATTCCCGAGTGCCGTCGGTTTCGATGGGAAGAATGTCATAACTGTCATTCATCGATGTGCCGTCGGGCCGAACCAGCCGACCAACCTGACGGACGCAATCGCTGCTGTCGCAACTCTTCGCATTCATGCGGAGCATCGTGCCGTCTACGGTGACAATCAGCGTCTCCGATTCCCCCGCCGGAGCCACACCGATAAGCTGCATGGGCATGCCTTGCGCATTCGAAACGACGATTTCGCGCTGGTGAACCGGGAGGATGGTGGAGTCGAGAAACTTCCGGTCCGACATATCCAGTTGCACGAGCGGCGCGGTTTCAACCTCGTCCAGAGGTTTCAGCAGCCGGAACGACTTGACAACGAATTCGAATGGCGGCGTTTTCCTGAGCCCGGTCTGAAAGCCGAACGCAAAGGCGAGGACCGAGAAAATCAGCAGTGCAGACACTAGCAGCAGGATACGGCGCATTGAAAAAACCACTCGTTTGGACAGGTAATACTCGCCCCAATCTAAGCGAAAATCCGCTTATGAAACAACGAAAAATGCTGATTAATAACGGAAAAACCCTGAAAATTTGACCAGACCCTATCTAAATCGTCAGGTCGGGCGCGGTCAAGTCGCGGCGTGGCCAGCGTTACGCGGCGCTCATATCCGTGAACTGCAATCGCGCCAGCCGCGCATATAGCCCGCCATGCGCGACCAACTCGTCATGGCTACCTTCAGCGACGATCCGGCCCTCATCGAAGACGACGATCCGGTCGGCTTTCTTCACCGTCGCCAGACGATGCGCAATGATGATCGTCGTGCGGCCTTGGGCAAGCGTCTCGACCGCGTGCTGCACCGCCTGTTCGGATTGTGCGTCGAGCGCCGAGGTCGCCTCGTCCAGCAACAGAATCGGCGCGTCACGCAGAATGGCCCGGGCAATCGCAATGCGCTGCTTCTGCCCGCCCGACAGCATCACGCCACGCTCGCCCAGCTCGGTGTCGTAACCATGGGGTAGCGCGCTCAGGAAGTCATGGGCGCTCGCGGCGCGTGCGGCGGCTTCGATCTCGGTATCGGAGGCGTCGGGGCGGCCAAAGCGGATATTGGCCCGGGCCGAGGTCGCGAAGATCACCGGATCCTGCGGGACGAGCGCGATCTCGGCACGGAAATCGGCGCGGCGCATCTGTCGCAGATCGATCCCGTCCAGCGTGACGGAACCGGCAAGCGGATCCCAGAACCGCTGTATCAGCTGGATCACCGTCGTCTTGCCGGCCCCCGAGGGGCCAACCAAAGCCACCGTCTCGCCGGGGCGAATTGTCAGGGTCACATCGCGCAGCGTCGGCAGGTCCTGCCGCGACGGGTAGGCGAATGAGACATCACGCAACGCGATCTCGCCGCGAATGGGGCGGGACAGGGGCACCGGCTGCGCCGGATCGTTGATGCTGTCCTCCGCCGCCAGCAGCTCTGCCAGTCGCTCGGTGGCGCCGGCCGCGCGCTGAAGCTCGCCCCAGACTTCGGACAGCGCCGCAACCGCGCCCGCGACTAGCACGGCATAAATGACGAACTGGACCAGCTCGCCCACGCTCATCGCCCCAGTCTGCACATCGCGCGCGCCGATCCACAGCACGCCGAGGATTCCGGTGCAGATCAGGAAAATCACGATCACCGTCAATGCGGCGCGGGTGGCGATGCGCCGCCGTGCCGAGAGATAGCTTTCCTCGGTCACGCGGGCGAAGTCCGAACGTGTCAGGCGTTCATGGGTGAAGGCCTGAACGGTCTGGGCGGCCTGAAGCGATTGCGATGCTGCGCCAGAACCGGCCGCGATCCAGTCCTGATTCTCGCGCGCGAGTCCCCTTAGCCGACGCCCAAGTCCGATGATCGGCACAAGGATCACCGGCACTAGCAGCAGCACCAGCCCGGTCAGCTTGGCCGAGGTCAGGAACAGCATCGCAAGCCCCCCTGCCATCAGCAGCATATTGCGCAGCGCCACCGATACGGACGAACCGATGACCGACTGGATTACTGTGGTGTCGGTGGTGATCCGGCTGAGGATCTCGCCGGTGACGATGCGCTCGAAAAAGGCGGGGGAAAGGCCGACGACCCGGTCGAACACGGCTTTCCGGATATCGGCGACGACGCGCTCGCCAAGCCGGGTCACGAGATAATAGCGCAATCCGCTGCCGAGGGCCAAGGCCGCGACGATCAGCAGCGCGGCGCCAAAATATTCGTCGAGCAGCCCCGAGCCATCACCGAACCCGTCGACAACGCGCCGCACGGCAAGCGGCAGTATCAGGCTGATTGTTGCCGTAAGGATCAGCGCCAGCACCGCCGACAGCACCATCCCGCGATACGGTCTCAGAAACGGCCAGAGCGCCGAGAGCGCGCCGATCCTGCGGCTCGAGGGGCGGTCAGTCTGTGCCTTTGGTGCGCGGGCCATACGTGCCTTCTGTCGTGCTTCGCGCTCGGTTTAGGCGCAGCGCCGCCGCGCGGCAACCGTCAAAGCCGCAGCGCGCCGGATGACAAAGCGTCGCGCATCGCGTCGACAGCCGCGGCCAGCTTTTCATCGACGACATGCAGGTAGCGCGTCCAGTCGTCGATCTGCGACAGCTCCTCGACGCCATCAGAGATCCCGCGCAGCGCGATCAGCTTCAACCCGAAACGCTGGCAGGCGCGCAGTACCGCGAAGCTTTCCATATCGACCATGTCTTCGGGGATCGCATCGTAGGCCGCGCCCGAAACGACATCCGCCCCAGTCGAGAGCGTCGCCGTGGGGATTCCCGGAATGCGCAGCGGGAGTGACAGCGTCGCAGGCTGGCCCAGAAGCGGGGTCACGCCTTTCTCGAAGCCAAGCGCCGAGGCGTCCATATCGCGCCACGACACCGAGCTTGCCTGATAGATCCCGGCCTGCTCCAGCCGCGCCGATCCCGCCGAGCCAAGGCTGACGATCAGGTCGGGCAATTCCCCCTCGCAGGCGCATCGGCTCAGCACCATACCCATGGCGAGCGCCGCTTCGATCGGGCCGATGCCGGTCATGAGCGGGACGAAGCGCTGCCGAAGGGCGGCGCCATATTCTGCCTCGGCGGCCATGACGAACAGCACGCGGGTGCCGGCCAGATCGGTGATGGGCGCGGGATCGAACATGGCAACGCTCATATCCGGCGGAAAATGGTGCGGGCCGCGGGACTCGAACCCGCACGGCCTTGCGGCCCAGAGATTTTAAGTCTCATGCGTCTACCATTCCGCCACGCCCGCAACTGTCTGGAAAAAAGGCCGAAACCTTCCCGAACCCCGTGAAATTAGCAGCTATGACAGCGGTGACAAGACAAAGCGGCCCGGGCCGACCGGGCCGCGTGAAAGCTCACTGCGCGAGATATTCGTTGCTGAACCAGTCCGATACGTCCGGTGCGGCGCTCAGCGGTTGCCCGCTCGCGTCGCGCAGCGCGCCTGCCTCGAAGAGGAAGCCGTTGATCGCCGACATCATCTGACCATCGATCAGCCCGACCGGCTCGCCGTCGTCCCGAAGGTAACCGCCGTCGACAAGAGCTTGCATCGAAGCGCGCACCAGCTCGGGGTTGGACAGCATCCCCGCCGTGCCTTCGATAAGCATATCGGCCGCCGCGTCGGGGTTGTCGGCGGCGAAGGCATAGCCGCGCTGAGCGGCCTCGACGAAGGCACGGGTCTGTTCGGGGTTGGCCTTCATCCAGCTGCCATTGCCGCCGAGGAAGGTCGTCTGCTGATCCGGCACGCCATAATCCGCATAGGCAAAGCTGCGCTGCGGGCGGTCGAGCAGTTCCGAATTCACCCCTTCCCAGGTGCTGACCTCCAACGTGAAATCCACCGTGCCATTGGCGAGCGCCTCATAGGCCGAGGTGCCGAGCGTCACCGTCTCGAAATCGCCCTTGCCGCCATCGTTGCGGATGATGGTCGAGATCAGCGCGTTTTCCCAGTCGGTGCCGAAGCCGGCATAGGTCAGCCCGTCCAGGTCGGAGGGCCGCTGGATATCCTCGCGCTCGCCATTGAACACCAGCCTTCCGGTTTCGTGCTGCACCACTGCGAGAACGACTTTCAGATCCGCCCCGGCGGCGCGTTGCGTGTGAAAGCTGACCGCGCTGAGAATGCCGAATTCGGCGACGCCCGATGCCACCAATGTCCCGGAGGAGGTGTCCGTATAGGGCAGAATCTCGACCTCCAGCCCGGCCTCTTTGAACCAGCCCTGAGCCTGCGCGACATAGAGCCCGACATGGTTGGTGTTCGGTGTCCAGTCGAGCGCGACGGACAGCTTGTCTTGCGCAGCGGCGGGCAGGGCCAGCACCAGAAGGCTGACGGCAAGCGATGTGATGGATGTCTTCATGGGTCAGTCTCCGTTTGGGGAAAGAAGCGTGTCGAGAAGCGCGGCCTCCACGTCGCGCGCGGCACGTGGCAATGGCCGACCGAGGCGGGGGCGTGGCGCATCGACGGCGATTTCGCGAAGCACAGTGGCGGGCCGGGCGGAGAACACATAGATGCGATCCGACAGCGCCACGGCCTCGCGCACGTCATGTGTGACCAGCAGGCTCGTCCAGCCCGACGCGCGCCAGCGGCGCTCCAGCCAGCGTTGCAGTTCGGCGCGGGTCAGCGCATCGAGCGCGCCGAACGGTTCATCCAGAAGCTGGATCGGGCGCCCCTGAAGCACGGTGCGCAGCAACGCGGCACGCTGCCGCATGCCGCCGGACAACTGCGAGGGGTAATACTGCTCGAACCCCGCAAGACCGAATTCCGGGATCAGTGGCGCGGCGAGGTCACGGGCCTCGGCGCGGGTGACGCCCTGCACCTCGAGCCCGAGCGTGATATTGTCGATGATCCGCCGCCACGGCAGCAGCGCATCGCGTTGCGGCATGAAAGCAAAGGCTGCCCCCTGATCGCGCGGCGCGTCGCCCTCCAGCACGATGCTGCCCTGATCGGGTCGCAACTCGCCGATGAGCAGGCGGAACAGGGTCGATTTCCCGCAGCCCGAGGGACCGAGGATCGACACGAACTCGCCCGCTTTGACGCGCAAAGAAATGTCGCGAAGCACCTCGGACTCGCCGAGCGTCAGAGCAAGCCGGTTGATGCTTAACGCGGTCATCGGGCGGCTCCGGCGCGGCGCCAGCCGGTCATAGCGCGCTGCAGCAACGCCGTTGCGCCGAACAGGCTGAGCGTCAGCGCCGAGCTGACCGCGACAGCGGCCAGCATCAGGTCGGGGCGGAAGCTGTTCTTGGCGTTCAAGATCACGATCCCGAGCCCCGCCCGCGCTCCGGCATATTCCGCGAAGATCGCTGCGACGACAGCATATGTGATGGAAATCCGCAGCCCGGCAAAGAAATAGGGCAGCGCCGAGGGCAAACGCGCCAGCCGGAACCGGGTGACATGCGAGGCGCCCATCGAGCGCAGCAGCGCCTCGATCTCGGGCTCGGTCGCGCCATAGCCATCGACCAGAGCGATCAGCATCGGAAAGAACGTGACGAGCGCGACCAGAAGGATCTTCGGGGTCAGGTCGAAGCCGAACCACAGCACCATCAGCGGCGCGATGGCGACCAGCGGCAAGGTCTGGCTGATGACGAAGACCGGAAACAACGCCCGCCGCAATGCCGGTAGGAAATCCAACAGTACCGACAGAAGAAAGGCCACCGAAACCGAGAAGCCGAACCCCAGAAGCGTCGCCCGGATCGTCGGCACGGTGTTGTCCCAAAGCAGCCCGCGGCTCGCCCAGATCTGCCAGGCGACCTGCGTCGGCGCGGGAAGCATCTGTGACGAAATGCCGGTCAGCCGGACATAGCTTTCCCACAGGGCGAGCGTGGCGGCAACGCTGAGACAGGCGGGCAGGGCGCGCGACAGCGTTCCGCGAGATGACGGCGGCGAGGGGGGCATCTGTCAGCCGGTGATCGAGGGGCTGTTTGCGGAAACTGTCAGATCCATCGTGACATGGCCCTCTGGCGGACCGAAGCGGCAGAAAGCCTGTTCCAGTGTCGTGAAAACCGGGCCGGCATCACCGATGACGCGGGTGCAGAAATTCTTCGCCCGGTCGAAACAGCCGCTGTTCTTCAGAAACTCGATGCAGCCATAGATCTCGGCCATATGGTCGCCGCCGCCCATCACGTAGAGCGAGAATTGCGCGCGGGCGGTCTCTCCGGTTTCGGACGCAGCGGCAACCTGGGCAATGGCGGCGTTCTGGCGATCCTTCAGCGGTTCTTCGGGATTGGCCAGCGCATTGGTACTGCAGATCGCGTCATCCGGCTCACCCGGGCAGCCCCGCGACAGCGTGCAGCGCAGCACGACGTGGTGACGTGTTGATGCCGCCGCGACATACAGATCGCGCAGCGCAGGAAACAGGATTTCGGGCGGTCCGACAATAAGTGTCGAGATATCGTCGGTTTCGATCCTCAGCCGGTCGCGCCACGGATCGAGCGCCGCGAGCGACGAGGTGATGACCCCGACGAAATCATCCGTCATCGGGTAGAGAGAAATTTGCGCGCCTGCGAACATGATGTCCTCCTTGCTCCGCTGGCATGACCCAGATCAGCTTGAAGGGTCCGGAGGATTGCACCTCCATCTCAGCCGCGGCATGACGCGGCACCCCTGTGGATGCGCGCAACCGATCACAGCGAGAGGCCGCTGTCAACGAAGTATCGGCCAAGGGCGAAGAAATTCCCGCAAACGCGGCGAAAACCGGATTCTTCGCCCGGCCCCTCGCAAATGACTGATCGCGTGGCTAGTTTGAGTGCCAACCAAAACGAGACAGAGGTCCCGACGATGAAATTCGCTCCGCACATCGCCCTTGCCATCGGGGCGGCGATTGCACCCTTCGCGACGCCCGCCCTGGCCCAGTCCGATCCGGATGCGATCATCCGCATCGGCTCGCTCTATGAGCCGCAGAACCTCGACAACACCGCCGGTGCCGGGCAGGGCATCAACGAGGCATTCAACGACAATGTCTATGAGGGCCTGTTCCGCCTGACCGACGAGGGCGATGTCGAGCCGGTGCTGGCTGCCGATCACACGATCTCGGATGACGGGCTGACGCATCGGTTCACGCTTGAGGATGGGGTGACATTCCACTCCGGTGACCCGCTGACTGCCGAGGATGTGAAATACTCGATCGAGCGGGTGATCGCCGAGGATTCGCAGTCCTCCCGCAAAAGCAGCCTGGCCCCGATCGAGAGCATCGAGACGCCGGATGACAGGACCGTGGTGGTCAATCTGTCCGAGAAATCCATCTCGCTGCCTTACAATCTCACCTATGTCTGGATCGTGAACGATGCCGCCGGGGATATCTCGTCCAGCGAGGACGGGACCGGGCCCTATACGCTTGCCGACTGGCGGCGCGGCTCGGCGCTCTCGCTGGAGCGCTTCGACGATTACTGGGGCGAGGCGCCGAAAAATGGCGGAGCGCTGTTCAACTATTTCACCGAGGCCGCCGCGCTGGACAACGCGCTGCTCACCGACGCGGTGGATCTGATCACCTCGGTGCAGAGCCCGGATGCGCTGGCTCTGTTCGAGGATACCGACGAATTCACCATCTCCGAGGGGAATTCGACCACGAAGCAGCTCATGGCCTATAACGACCGTGTCGAGCCGTTCAGTGATCCCCTGGTGCGCAAGGCGCTGGCGCGTGCGATCAACAAGGAACAGCTTCTGCAGGCAATCTGGGACGATCGTGGCATGGTGCTTGGCAGCTTCGTGCCGCCGACCGACCCGTGGTATGAGGATCTGACCGATGTCGATCCCTACGATCCCGAGGCCGCGCAGGAGATGCTGGCCGAGGCAGGCTATGCGGATGGTTTCAGCTTTACGCTGGAAACGCCGAATTACGACCCGCATCCGATCACGGCCGAGTTCATCAAATCCGAGCTGGCGAAGATCGGCGTCACGGTGAACATCAACATCATCACCGCGAATGAGTGGTATACCAAGGTTTATCAGGCCAAGGATTTCGAGGCGACGCTTCAGGAACATGTCAACCACCGCGACATCGTGTTCTACGGCAACCCGGATTTCTATTGGGGCTATGACAACCCCGAGGTCGTGGAACTGATCGCCTCGGCCGAAAAATCCGACTCAGTCGAGGAACAGCACGAGAAACTGCGCGAGGCAAACCGCATCATCGCCGAGGAAGCCGCTTCGAACTGGTTTTTCCTCTACCCGCAGCTGGTCGTGTCGAACGGAGATGTCAGCGGCTATCCGGTCAACGGTCTGAACGCGCAGTTCTTCTTGCGCGATATCGAAAAGTCCGACTGAGACCTTATCGATGGGCCGCTATCTTCTGCGCCGCACAATCGTGCTGGCCCTGTCGCTGATTGTGGCGGGGCTGGTGCTGTTCGTACTGCTGCGGCTGCTGCCAGGGGACCCGGCGGCGGCGTTGCTGTCGGTGGGCGCGGATGAGGAACAGATCGCGGCGGCGCGAAGACAGGTTGGCTCCGACCAGCCGCTTCTCGTGCAGCTTGGCCAGTTCATGTCGGATCTGGCGCGGTTCGATCTCGGCGATTCCTTCGTGTCGAACCAGCCGGTGCTCCCAGAAATCATCGAGCGGCTTGCGGTGACACTGCCGCTGACCGTCGCCGCCTTTCTGCTGGCCATCGCCATCGCCGTCCCGCTGGGCATCATCGCCGCAGTGCGGGCGGATCGCTGGTATGGGACGCTGCTGTCCGGCGTCTCGCAGCTTGGGCTCGCCGTGCCTGTGTTCTGGATCGGCATCCTGCTCGTCTGGCTCGTCGCCGTCGAATGGCGCCTGCTGCCCGCGTCTGGTTTCCCGATCCGAGGCTGGTCGGACCCGCTCGAGGCCATCCAGTCGCTGATCCTGCCGGTCGTCACCATCGCCATCGTGATGAGCGCCTCGCTGATGCGCTATGTGCGCTCGGCAACGCTGGACGTGCTCGGCGCCGACTATCTGCGCAATGCCCGCGCGCTTGGCGAGTCCTTCCCGCAGGCGCTGATCCGACATGGCATCCGTAACGGCGCGGTGCCGGTGATCTCGATCCTGGGGATCGAACTGGCCTCGACGCTGCTTGGCGCTGTGGTGGTCGAGAGGGTCTTTTCGCTGCCCGGGCTGGGCTCGATGCTGCTTCTGGGGATTGAGCAACGAGATTATCCGAGCGTGCAG